>CAZNQZ010000064.1:0-9287 GCA_964575245.1 uncultured Lachnobacterium sp.
CACACAGCTCGCAACGGTAATCAGGATCAAAAGTAATGCCCGGATGCCAAAGTTGTAAATGCCGAACAGGCTCGCCGGCAGCAGCGCAATGATGACATACAGCATAACCCTGCCGGTGGAGTCCTTGGCACGAACATGTGGTGATGATGAAATCTGATAATTTTCACTCACAGCTATACACCTCTCTTCGTATTGGTTTTATTTGCTCTTGCGCTTTTCGGCAAGCACTTGTTTTTTCATGGTCTTGACCGCCTGCGCCACATGGCGTCTGGAGGGACAGACGTAGGAACAGCTGCCGCACTCGATGCACTCAAGGCCGCCCCACTGCTCAAACTCCGCCATCCGCCCGGTGGTGCCGAACTTGGCAAGCCTCGATGGAATCAGGTTCTCCGGGCAGGCCTCCACACAGCGGCCGCAGTTGATGCAGGCGATGGGATCACCGACCTCAGCCACCGCATCCTTGCCAAAGCAGAGAATGGAGGAGGAGGTTTTCGTAGTCGGTATATCCAGACTGAACATGGAGAAGCCCATCATGGGCCCGCCGGATATGATCTTCTCCGGCTCAACCTTAAAGCCGTTGGCCGCCTCAATCAGCTGCCAGTACGGAGTCCCGATGCTGTAGAGGAAATTGGAGGGATGCACGATCGCGTCACCGGTCACGGTAGACACGCGCTTCATCACCGGAATGCCGTCCTTCACCGCGTGGTAGACGGCGATGATCGTCTCCACATTGTCCACAATGCAGCCCGCGTCCGCCGGGAGCATTTTGGAGTTGATCGCCCTTCCGGTCACGGCGTAGATGAGCTGGCGCTCCCCGCCCTGCGGGTACTTCGTCAAGAGCTCGCACACCTCCATGCGCTGTTCATCCTTCGTGAGCTCCTTTAACTTTGCAATGCAGTCCGGCTTATTGTTTTCCACGCCGAAAACACCCTTCGCGTTCTTAAAAAGCTGAAGGATGATCTTCATTCCCTCAATCAGCTCGACCGGATTTTCCTTCATTCTGCGGTAATCCGCCGTGAGATAAGGCTCGCACTCCGCGCAGTTTGCAATGATGTATTCAATCTTCTCCGGCTCCTTTGGAGAGAGCTTGACGTGTGTCGGAAATCCGGCGCCTCCCAGACCTACCACACCGGCCTCGCTGACCCGCTTGATAATCTCATCCCTCGAGAGTTTGGTCACGTCATCAACCGCCTGATACTCCACCTCGGAAAACTCGCCGTCGCTCTCGATGACGACAGACATCACCATATCGCCCACAGCGACGCGGCGCGGTTCAATCTTAGTGACTGTACCGGATACGGAGGAGTAGATCGGAGAAGATACGAAGCCGCCTGCCTCCGCAATCTTCTGGCCCTTTTTCACCTTGTCGCCCACGGCGACAATTGGGTTGGCCGGCGCGCCGATATGCTGTGACATCGGAAAAACCAGCTCTCCCTTGGGTAACACTTCTTCGATTGGCGAATCCTTGGCGAGTTCTTTGCCCTCGTAAGGATGTACGCCGCCTTTAAATGTTTTCAAACCCATCCTTGTGCCCTCTTTCTTGTAAATTTTGGATAAAAAAGACATTTTTTACCCAATTTATAATCTGATTATAGCACTTTCTCACTATAAGTGAACTTAAAATTACAGAAACCTTTGTATTTTTTTCAGTACGATCTGTTCCGATACGCCCGATTCTCGTGACGAAACGACAAATATGTGCTATATTACTAATGGAATTGCGACAGCTGCCCGAAGCAGAACAATTCGCGATATCGGCATTCACTCAATAAGGAGAAACCATGAAGCACACACACAGGGAAGAACTCTATATCCGGCAGGACCCGCTCGCGGATCACCTCTTCGACAACCGGTCCGTCTTTTTCGATATCGAGACCACCGGCTTTTCGCCGACCAACACAAGCCTCTATCTGATCGGATGCGCCGCAAAAAAAGACCAGCACATCTGCATCGACCAGTTTTTCGCGGAGAAGCCGTCCGAGGAAATCGAAGTGCTCGCCGCATTTTTAGAACATCTGAAGGAGTGCGACACTCTGATCTCCTTCAACGGCATCGGTTTTGACATCCCCTACCTCAAGGCGAAATGCGGCCAGTACCATCTGCCGGAAACCTTCCAGCAGTTCCACTATCTGGACATTTACCAGTCGGTCTGCAATTTGAAATTTCTCCTGAGACTGCCGAACTACAAACAAAAGACCATTGAAAAATTTTTAAAGCTCTCCCGCGACGACGAGGCTTCCGGTCGGGAGCTCATCAACGTCTACCTCAATTATGTCAAAGAGCCGACCGAGGAGGCGAGCCGCATCCTCCACCTCCACAATTACGAGGACGTGCTGCACATGCCGCAGCTCCTCCCCGTGCTCTCCTATCTGGAGATCTTTAACGGTGCCTACTCCATCCGCTCCACCTGCGTGGAGGCGTACCGCAGCTATGACGGCACGAGCGGAAACGAGCTGCTCATTACATTAGCCAACGATTATCCCGTGCCAAGGCGCACGACTTACAAATACAGGGATTTCTCCCTCGCGATCAACCGTACATGCACGCAGATTCGCATTCCGGTCTATGAGGGGGAGCTGAAATATTTCTATCCAAACTACAAGGACTATTACTACCTCCCCAGGGAGGACATGGCGGTTCACAAGAGCGTCTCCACATATGTGGACAAAGAATACCGCGAGGCGGCACGCGCCGCCAATTGCTACAACAGGAGACAGGGCTCCTATCTCCCCCAGTGCACGAGCATCATGCAGCCGGAATTCCGGAAGGAATACAAGGACAAAATCAGCTACTTCGAGCTGACCGAGGATTTCCGTTCCTCCGACGTCATGCTCCGGCGGTATGTGGACCACATTTTGCGCTTCATGGCAAAAAACGGGTAGGGAAGATTGGCCGCCCCTGCACATATGAATCGAGCAGGGGCGAGTTTTCGATCCTGCTCGCCGCGCGGGGCGCGTGCAGCATTGCTGCTTAATTCCTTACGCGCCCCTGCGCATAAAAGGACCGGCGGATTTCCGCCGGTCCTTTTATGTAACTCCTACAATACCTTTTCAAAATAAAAGCTGCTCAGCCGCGTGAAGCCGATCTCCTTGTAGTTCGCGATCTGCTCCGTGCTCCCAATAAAGAGAATCCCATGATTTGAGAGAGCGCCGTAAAAGTTTTTATAGATCATATCCTTTGCCTCCTCGGTGAAATAAATCACTACATTGCGGCAAAGAATGAAATCATAATCCTTCAGATAGGCATCCTTGAGCAGATTGTGTTCCCGGAAGGTCACACAGCGCTTGATCTCGTCCGCAATCTGATACGACTCTCCGATTTTGGTAAAATATTTCTTTTTCAGATCCGCCGGAAGGCCCGCGATACTCTTCTCACTGTAAAGGCCGACCTTCGCGCGCGCAATCACCTGCTTGTCAATATCCGTGGCCGTCACCTGGATATTGGCAAGCGGCAGATGCCGCGACAACGCCATCACAAGCGAATACGGCTCATCTCCGGTCGAACAGGCTGCACTCCACACCTTGATACGGTTTCCGTGATCATGAATGAGCTTTGGTATCACCTTCTCCTCCATCAGCTTCCACTGATCCGGATTCCGGTAAAACTCGGAGACATTGATGGTCAGGAAATTGACAAACTCCTCGAATTTTTTTGCATCCTTCTTCAGGAGCTGTTTGTACTCCTCATAGTTCGTACAGCCGTTCTTGGTTGCGATGGAGTCAATCCTCCGCCGCATTTGTTTTTCTTTGTAGAAATTCAGATCGATCTTTGTCATCTGCAGTACATCTTTTTTGAACTGCTCATAACGATCAAACATTCTCAGTGACCTCTTCCTTCACATCCTCAACCGGTGCTGTCAACGCCTTGATGCTCAGACTGATCTTCTTTTCCTCCTCGTTGAAATCCACGATTTTCGCCTCAATCTCCTGTCCGATCCTGAGGACGTCGGAGGGCTTTTCCACATGGTCGTGCGAGATCTGCGACACATGCAAAAGAGCGTCCACACCCGGCGCAAGCTCAATGAACGCGCCGAAATCCGTCATGCGCGCGACCCTGCCGGTCACAATATTGCCAATCACATATTTCTCGTTGGCGCCGTTCCACGGGTTTTCATTCTCAAACTTGCGGCTCAGCGCAATCTTAGTCTCTGTGATGTTCTTGATGAACACACGCACGGTCTGTCCGACCGTGAAGACCTTCTTCGGGTTCTCCACCCTGCCCCATGACATCTCAGAGATGTGCAGCAGACCGTCCACTCCGCCAAGGTCGATGAAGGCGCCGAAATCCGTCACATTCTTGACTGTGCCCTCCACGACGTCGCCCACGTGGATCTTTTCAAATAATTCCTTCTGCAGCTCCGCCTTCTTTGCCGCCAGAAGCACCTTGCGGTTGCCGATAATCCTTCTCTTCTTCGGATCAAACTCGGAGATGACAAACTCGATCTCCTGATCCTTGAACTTGTTCAGATCCTTCTCATAGGTGTCTGACACCAGACTCGCCGGGATAAAAATCCTGGTCTCATCCACAATCACACAGACACCGCCCTGCAGTACCTGCACCACCTTTGCGGTCAGCACCTCTCCATTTTCGTGAGCCTCCTCAAGCCTCTTGCTGCCCTTCTCGGCGGCAAGCCGCTTGTGGGAGAGAAGGACTTGTCCCTCGCCGTCATTAACCTTGATGACCTTCGCCTCAAGGGTATCGCCCGGCTGCACCATGGTAGTCAGGTCGACGTTCGGTTCATTGGTATATTCGCTGCGTGTGATGATTCCGTCGGATTTGTAGCCGATATTTAAGATGATCTCATCAGGTTTCACGTCAATAACGGTACCTTCTACCACTTCTCCATTCCTTATAGTTTTTAAAGATTCCTCCAGCATTTGTTCAAAGCTCATTTCTGACATTCTTTGAAACCTCCTCAATGATAAGATTTGGGGTCGATGCCCCTGCGGTAATACCTACGCTACTGACGTACTCCAGTTTCTGATAATCCATCTCACTGCTCGTTTGTATAAAGTAAGTATTTGCACATTCCTTTTTACATATTTCAAATAGCTTCTGCGTGTTGGAGCTGTGTCGGTCCCCGATCACAATCATCGCCTCGGAGCGGCCTGCAATCCTGCGTGCTTCTGCCTGCCGTTCCCCGGTGGCGTTGCAGATGGTATTCAAAACACTTATATCATACCCTTTTTTTTCAATAATTTCAACTAATTCTTGAAATTTCTTGTAGTTAAATGTCGTTTGGGACAGCAGACAGAGCCTTCGGGCGCTCAAATCGGGCAAATCCGCCACATCCGCAGCACTGTTTACGGTGAAAACCTCCCCACGGGCCCATCCGATGATGCCCTGCACCTCCGGATGATCCCTGTCCCCCGCGATCAGAATGACCTCCCCGTTTTTGCTGTGCTCCTCCGCGAGCCGGTGGATTTTCTGCACAAAGGGACAGGTCGCGTCCAGCACCTCATGGCCGCTTTCCTGCAGCGCGCGGTACTCCGCCCGGCTGATTCCGTGGGAACGGATGATGACTTTTCCGGCAGGCAGGCCCCGCAGCTCCTCCGGTGATGAAACCACAGTCACTCCCCGGCGCTCAAGGTCACGCACCACCTGCTCATTGTGAATGATCGGGCCGTAGGTGTAAACCCTGCCGCTCTTTTTTGCCTCCTCATACACCAGATCCACAGCGCGCCGGACGCCGAAGCAGAATCCGGCGCTCTCTGCAACCGTCACCTCACGCATGGCGCGCCTCCGCGACGATGCGCTTCATCGCGCAGACCACACCGTCGATGTCCAGGTCGGAAGTGTCCAAAAGCACCGCGTCCTCCGCCTGTTTCAGCGGCGAGGTTTCCCGGTGCATATCTCGGTAATCCCGGTCGATAATGTCCTGTTCGACCTCCCTCGGATCAAATTCCACACCCTTTTGGGCCAGCTCCTCGCAGCGGCGCTTCGCGCGCACCCCGGGACTCGCCGTGAGATAAATTTTTACATCGGCATGCGGCAGCACAACCGTACCGATATCCCTGCCATCCATAATGACATTCTCCTTCTGAGCGAGGGCCCGCTGCAGCTCCACCAGCTTTTCGCGCACTTTGGGGTAGGCACTGACCACGCTGGCCGCGCGGCCCACCTCCTCCGCGCGGATCTCTCCGGTGATATTCTCTCCATTTAAAATCACCTGCTGCTCGCCGTCCTGATAACCGATCGACACATCCACGCCCGCGCATGCCTTTACAACCTCAGCCTCCTCCTCCGGGCAGATTCCGTTCTGCAGGAAAAAGAATGCCATGGCGCGATACATGGCCCCCGTATCCACATAGACATAGCCCAGCTCCCGCGCCAGCATCTTTGCGATTGTGCTCTTGCCCGCTCCCGCCGGTCCGTCGATTGCAATATTAAAACTCATGGTCAACTGCCTCCTTCTCTGATTCCTCCACTGCGCCGTCCGGCCTCTCTGCGGCGCTCACCCCGGCCAGGTGCCCGGTGGACCATGCGATCTGCAGATTGTAGCCGCCCGTCAGCGCGTCCAAATCCAGCACCTCGCCGCAGAAATACAAATTTTTCACCCGTCTGGACTCCATCGTGGACGGGTTCACGTCCCTCACAGAGACGCCTCCCTTTGTGATGATCGCCTCATTCCAGTCCCTGGTTCCCACAATGGTCAGCGTCAGATGCTTCAAAAGCTCCGCAAGCCCCCTCCGCTCCTCCCGCGTCACATCCCCGGCACGCTTGTCCCCGTCGATGCCGCTTTGCTCCACAATCACCGGGATCATTCCCGAGGGAAGGAGATGGGCCAGCGAGTTTTTAAACTGCCTGTTTTTCTGCCCGTCAAAATCCCTCAGAATCCTCTGGTCGAGCTGCTGCAGGTCCAGGGCCGGCTTGAGATCAATCACCAGCCGCAGCTCCTCCGCCAGCCGTTTCGCCGGAATGCTCCCGCTGGCAGACAAAATCATCGGTCCGCTGACCCCGAAGTGCGTAAAAAGCATCTCCCCGAAGTCCTCATACAGCTTTGTCTTTCCACTGTAAACAGCGATCGCCGTGTTTTTGAGGGACAGGCCCTGCAGCCTGCCCACCCATGGCTCCCTCGTCACAAGCGGAACCAGCGACGGGGTCTGGGGAACAATCCTATGCCCGCTCTCCTCCGCAAAGCGGTAGCCGTCCCCCGTCGCCCCGGTGGATGGGTAGGCGCGCCCGCCCGTGGCGATGATGACACAATCCGCGTCCCTTCTTGTCTGCCCGGCCTGCACGCCCGCGACACGAAGCTTCGACTCCCCAAAAGGCTCATACAGAAGCTTTTCCGCCCTCGTGTTCAGAAGAATCTCCACCCCCGCCCGCGCCAGGGCGCGCTTTAAGGCGGCGATCACATCCGAGGAGTGATCCGACGCGGGGAACACACGGTTTCCGCGCTCCACCTTCGTGCACAGCCCGTATGTATCAAAAAACTCCATCGTCCGCCGGTTGTCAAAGCCGCAAAAGGCGCTGTAGAGAAACTTGGGATTGCTCACGACATTGGCAAACAGATTGTCCAAATCGCCCGCGTTCGTGAGGTTGCAGCGGCCCTTTCCCGTAATAAAGAGTTTTTTCCCCAGCTTTTCATTCTGCTCCAGAAGCGTCACCTTTTGCCCGGCCTGCGCGGCGGCGCAGGCCGCAATCATTCCCGCAGGTCCGCCCCCGACCACGATCAGCCGCCGTTTCACCGCATGCTGCCCCATATCACTCCACATCTCCCAGCTTGGCGTAATGCGCCTTGATCGAATCGTCCACGTAGTTGATCTCGTCGTTCTCATAGACCTGATACTCGTCCCAGATATTCTCCAGCATCGTGAGCGTCCGGGCGACCTCGCCCTGTTTTTTCATGCACAGCGCAACCACAAGCGCATTGATGACGCTTAAAGGCGCCACGAGAGAATCCACGATCGACGCCATGTCACTGTCCGCAATCAGATTGCAGGAGGAGTAGAGATTCATCGGGGAGTGCACACTGTCCGTGATCGTGATCACCTTGGCGCTGCAGTTGTTGGCAAATTCCAGCGCCTTCAGTGTCCGCATCGAATAGCGCGGAAAGCTGATCCCGATGATCACATCCTCCCTGCTGATGCGAACCATCTGCTCAAAGAGCTCGCTGGAGCTGTTCGTGGTCAGAAGATGCACCTTATCAAACATCAGATTCATATAAAAGCCCAGAAACCCGGCAAGCGCCGCACAGCTGCGGATTCCGACAATATAGATATTGTCCGCCTCAAGAATCGTGGAAACCGCCATCTCGAAGGCAGCATGATCTATTTTTTCCAGAGTCGTCTTGATCTTGTCCGCGTCCGCCTGCAGCACGGTCTCCAGAATCTTCGACTGGCTGATCCGCCCGTAGGTGACCTCCATCCGCTGAATGGAATTCAGCTTATTGCGCACCAGCTCCTCCAGCGCCTTCTGAAACTCCGGATAGCCCTTATAGTTCAAAAACGTGGCAAAGCGCACCACAGTGGACTCACTGACTCCGACAATCTCCCCCATCCGCGCAGCCGTCAGGAAAACCGCCTTGTCGTAGTTGTCCGTAATATAAGTGGCAAGCAGCTTCTGCCCCTTGCTCATCGCACTGTATTTACTGTTGATCCGGTTCAAAAGGTCATTCGTGTTCGCCATGGCCGCACCTCCTCTCTAACGAGTGAAATTTTATCACGTTTACGGAAAATTGCAAGAAAAAATTCAAAATTTTATAAAAAACAAAAAAGATGCCAGCAAAAATTCACTGACACCCTTTTGTCTTACGAATCAATTTGCAGTCCTTATACCGGATACGCTCCGTTTTTGGAATCTCCGAGTTTCACGTCCACACCGGTCTGCTGTGCCTGACGGTACTGGAAGAAATCCGTCGCAACCTGCGGGAACAGCGCATAGGAGAGTACATCCTCATCCTGCTGCTTGTACTGCCTCATCTCCGCCTCGATCTTGTGAAGCTCCGGCTCGAGCAGATCTGCCGGACGGCAGGTAATCGACTCCGCCTTCTCCTCCGCCGTGAGCACTTTGTCCACGATTTCCGGGTTGAAGGGCTTGACGGTCTGCCCGTACTTGCCCTGCAGAATGCCCTTGGTCTCCTTCGTGGCGACCTTGTAGCGCTCGCCCATCAACACGTTGAACACGGCCTGCGTTCCGACGATCTGGGAAGATGGCGTAACAAGCGGCGGCTCTCCGAGGTCCTTGCGCACCCGCGGAACCTCCTTCAATACCTCCTCGTACTTATCCTCCGCCCCCTGCTCCTTGAGCTGGGAGATCATATTGGAGAGCATGCCGCCCGGCACCTG
>CAZNQZ010000065.1:0-9227 GCA_964575245.1 uncultured Lachnobacterium sp.
AATCTAAATTCACCAATAATTTTTCCATTATAAAGCATAGTTCCCCAAAATTCAATATACAATAGATATATAATTTAAGAGGAATTTGCGACACAAAAGTGGTTGAAATAATTCTGTCAGATGCTATAATCATCCTATGAAAGAAATGTTAAGTACGTTTGAACTCACCATACTGGATTTTATACAGGAGCATTTGGTGTCGGAGCTTTTGAATCCTATTATGCTGTTTATCACCCATCTCGGTGACGCGGGAATTTTTTGGATTGCTTTGAGCGTGCTTCTTTTGCTGATTCCAAAGACAAGAAGATTAGGCGCCGTGATGGCTCTGGCCTTAATCCTTGAGGCGTTAATCTGCAATCTGATGATCAAACCCCTCGTGGCCAGAGCACGGCCTTATGACTTGAATCCGACGGTGCAGCTTCTTTTGAAGGCACCCAGTGACTATTCTTTTCCTTCCGGTCATACCGGGGCGTCCTTTGCGGCCGCCTCCGCATTATTGTTCCAAAAGAGCAGGCTGTGGATACCTACCGGTATCCTTTCCGTGCTCATCGGATTTTCCCGGATGTATCTGTATGTACATTATCCTACAGACGTGCTCGCCGGGGCGGCGCTTGGGATCATCACGGGCTGGCTGGCGTCCGCTGTCTTTGAACGGTCAGTCTAGTCCTCTGCAATCATTTCTTTGCCATCATATTCCTTACACAAATAAGGCAGCTGACCGAGGACATTTTTGATGTCTTCAACCAGCACACTCTTGCGGGCAAGCTGCATCTTTAATTCAATAAGTGCCCGGTCCAACTCGGAGAACATTTCCGTCTCCTTTTCCAGCTCCGTCTGAATATTCCCGGCCTCCTTCTGCGCCGACTGTGCATGGGAGACCGTGAGATTTGTTTTGCTCTTTACCTCCTGAGCAATCTGATTGAAATACTGGATCGTATTTTGAGTGTCCTTCGCATTCGCTATGTTGTCATCGACCATCTGGTTCATCTCATCAAAGCATTTCAGGAGCTGGCCCTCCTTATCCGCAACATTTGTCATTGTGCCATTGATCTCACCGACCAAATCCTTAGTTCTTGACGCAAGGGCGTTGATTTCATCTGCAACAACCGCAAAGCCCCTTCCTGCCTCTCCTGCCCTTGCAGCCTCAATATTGGCGTTTAATGCCAAAAGATTTGTCTGGGATGCAATGGAGGCGATGCTCCCTGCTGTATCGCGGATTTCATTGAAGGCAAGGGAAAAATTATCCAGAACCTCATGGATCTCACCGATCGAGTCCTTGATATGGGAGATCTCATCAATTAATCTGGACATCTTCCCGTTGCCGTCGGAACTGGTGTCCACAATGGTATCCGCTATGTCCTGCAGCTCCTGATTGACTTGAATAATCTCCATGAACTGCTCATTGAACTGGCCGACAGTACCCGTAATCGTTCCGGCCTCATTCCGAAGCTCACCTGCGGCCTTTTCAATGGCATCCATGTCAGACATCGCCTGCGTATCTTCCTGATTCATACTATGCTGCTTTCTGTCCAAAAAATCTGCAGCCTCTATAATCGGATTTAACCGGATACCGACGGTTTTTATTGTACTTTCGCTGTTTTTCTTTCCAAACATGTTCTCACCCCCTAATTATCTCTTGTAAATACAACACAGACCATCGACTGGTTAATGTGCTGTTCCACATACTGTTCGCCGTCGCTGACTACGCCCCAATGACACCCCTGCGCCATAGAGTTCATCATCTTGGAATATTCACTGGTATAGCTGTTGTTTTCAAAGAACAGATAGCGCAGGATACAATTGATGGACATAATACCTGCGACCCTCCGGGAAGCTGTGAGCTGTTTCATGTTATTCAGCATAAAGCCTTTATAATCTTCCTCTATCTCAGTAAAGCAGATCAGATCGTTGTTCTGGCAGTTTTTATAAGTAGAAATACTTCGATCCGGATTAAAGCTGAATATGGCAGTGATATAATAATCGCTTCCCACGATACGCCCCAGCGGGTTTTTGAAAACCCCCTCATTGACCGTAGCATTCGTATAACCCAATTCCTCTTCATAGACATCCATTGCCTTGCGTCCGTCTATTTCGTAAACCGTCCGTTCATCACCAGAAACCTTTGTGACGCTGTGCGTCTTTTCGGTTTTACGGAACATGTTTTCCTTAAAGATCTCGATCTTCCCCATCTTACTTCCGATGACGGCATAAACAGCCGCGTCGGTCAGGACTTCACCGTTGCATGCCACCTTTTTGGGACTGCCGGCAACCGTGTTGCCCGGCGTTCCGCCGATCAGGCGCATCCCCGTCTTTTCAAGACATATCTTCATGGTGGAAACCACCTTTTCCTCATAGCCCGTAGCAAATTCAAAACAGATATTGTTTTTATACTTCCGCCCCACCGAATTCACGGCGTCGGAAAGCCCGGACAGATATTTAATCGGGCAGGTATCAATCTGGCGCAGGACACCTACGCAGACCTCCACCTCACTGTCAAGAAAACCGATTGCGGAAATACCCTCGGCAAAGCTAGAGCTTTCGCTCAACATAAAACCTGTCGTCCCAATCATCCTGACATTTGGCATCCTGCTGTGCAGCCCTCCGCTAATCTCGGCAAACCGCTTATCGTCCGCACAGTAAACGATAAAGGAGCATTCCTTCAATTCAGCCGCCACCCCATCGACAACACTGTCGATTGTTCCACATTTGTACACTGTCTTCATGTTATCCCCCCAGCCTGTTAAAAAATAATAAGACCGCCATCGCTGCGGAATAAATCCCACAACAATGGCGGTTTCCAACGTTAAAATTTGCAGCGGAAAAAGGCCCTCCCCATCTCTGCCTCAGAAAAAATCATGGTTTTTCTGCCCATCTCCCGTCAACTCCTTTTCGCTACAGTTATTGATATATTATATCATATCATATCTGCCATGAACAGTTCAAGGGCTTTTGTAAATTATACTTGTTAACACCCGTATTTGCCGAAAATAAAATGTATGGACTCTTGAACGCTTGCTGCTTTCAAGAAAATTGCGGCAAATAATTGCGTTCAAGAGTATAAAAAACACTATCTACGAAAAATCAATTTCAATACGCGTACCATGTGACCATAACACGCCGTCTGTCAGCCTGACCTGCAATATACAGGTATTTTCATCCTCAAAATCAGTGTGTCCGTTATCGATCCAGCTCGCAAACGCCTCTCTCAATTTCGCCGTCAGCGCAGCATTTTCCTCTTTTAAAACCCACCCCAGATTGCCCCCTATGCCGTGTGCGGTAAACCATTCCGCCGCGACTGCCACATGGGAATCCTTTTCCATCTGTTTCATTTTGTCCGACAGTGCATAGGTAATCACATAATATGCTCCATCGATAAAAACGCCGTTTACAAACCGTACACAGGGAATGCCGTCCTTTAAGGTAGCCAACGCAACAACGCTGTCCTTTCCGTAACGCTCCGCTAAGATCTGTTCCATTTCAGCAGTTAATTTCTCCATCGTAACCGTCCTTTCGATCCCCCGCCAGTCCTTACTGTATGCTAACTTTATCAATGATTATTTGTAAACTTCAGATTGCTCGTTGTTATCCACGAAACAATGAGCGCTTTCTTTCTATCATTTCCTCAATTCTCTCTATATATTGGGCGACATCCTTCACATTCTCACACCGTCGGATGTTCCCGTCCGGATACAGCCGCTTCGAGATGCTTCCCGCGCCTAACGCCACAATACTTTGCATCTCCTCCATCATTAAAACATTGTATATGCCAGCCTTCCCGTTTTTCGCATAGCCCACATTCTCCAGATTGCCCGCCATGCCCTTTTGACGATACAGGTAGTAGGGGAACAGGCCCATCCGCGCACAGTAGTCCGCGCAGAGATCCATGTGCTCCTGTGTGTTGACCATCTGCATCCCCTCGTAGTGATCTCTGGAAATGTTGAGCCGGGATGCCCGCTTGAGCGCCAGCGAATGGACGGTGACATTGTCCGGCGCCAGTTCAGTCAGCCGCTCCATGGTATTTCGCACATCGTCGATTGTCTCCTCCGGCAGCCCCATGATGAGATCCATGTTAATATTATCAAAGCCCAGCTCACGGGCAAGACGGAAGCTTGCGACGGTCTGCTCCACCGTATGGCGCCTCCCGATGAGATCCAGCGTCTCCTGTTTCATAGTCTGCGGGTTGATGGAAATGCGGCTGATCCCATGCGCCCGCAGAACCTCCAGTTTGTCCCGCGTGATGGAATCAGGCCGACCAGCCTCCACCGTAAATTCCAGACAGTGTGAAAAATCAAAGCTGCCCTGTATTTTCGTGAGCAGACGCTCGAGCTGATAAGGCTCTAACGTGGTGGGCGTACCGCCGCCAATATAGACGGAGTTCAGTTTCCGGTCCCGAAACCAGTCCGCAGTAAAATCAATTTCACACTCCAGCGCATCCAGATACGCATCCACCCGGTTCTTCCATACCCCGAGGGGATAGGACGTGAAGGAACAGTACAGACAGGTGCTTGGACAGAACGGGATTCCGACATACAGACTGTACCCGTCCGCATAGTCAATCCCGGACAGCAGTGCTGTCTCCCGTTTTGCAATGCCGATGGAGAGGCGGATTTTCTCCTCGGAGGTAAAATAGGCGTCGCGCATGTGAGCGGCGATCTCCGTTTCGCTTTTCCCCTCCTCCAAAAGCAGCCTCGCAATCTTCGTGGGACGGATGCCCGTCAGCGATCCCCAGGGCAGCGTATTCCCGCAGATTTCCGCGAGCATCCCATATAGCTTTCGCTTTAAGATATTTTTCCGGTCACTCCGGTCACAGGACACAGAAAAACAGAGACGTCTCGCATCCATCCCGTCTGTCTCAGGGCCTGAAAATGTCTTCCAGCACAGCTCGATTTCCGTCTCCCGATAGGTCACTTCAAAGAGTCCCGCCGCCGCTGCGAGCTCCTCCGCCCGCAGTTCTCCCGCATCGCGGTGCATGCAGGCCACGTTTTTCCCCTGTACCTCCTCCTGAGGACAGGTATAGTACAGTTCCACCGTCTCCCCCGGGAAAAAGGCCCGGATCAGGGAATGCACCTCGTATTCAAAATCCGGTTGGTTAAAAAACACGAATATCATAAGTAAGGATTGTTCACTCTCTCGTCTGCAATCGTCGTAGCGTCCCCATGACCGGAGTAAACTGCAGTGTTTTCCGGCAGAACCAGCAGCTTTTCCCGAATGCTGCGGATCAGCACAGACATGTCTCCCCGCTCAAAGTCCGTCCTCCCCACAGAGCCACAGAACAGCGTATCTCCGGAAAAGACCACATCCTCGTAGGGGAAATAATAACAGCAGCCCCCCGGCGTGTGCCCCGGCGTGTGCAATACCCGGATATGAAAGCCCGCAAGCTCCAGCTCCTGCTCATCCTTTAAAAATACGTCCGCGTGATATACCTCTCCCTCTCCCAACATCCAGCTCACGTTGAGATTTGGGTTCTCCAGTGTCTCCCTGTCGTCCTCGTGAATATAAATATTTATGTCAAATTCGCCGGCAAACTCCTGCGCCCCCTCCGCATGATCAAAATGCCCGTGGGTCAGAAGCACCGCCAGGGGACGAAGCTCCTCCTTGCGCACGCGCTCCGCAAGCTGCTTTGCGCACGCCCCCGGATCAATGATGAGCGCATCCTTTGTCTCCTCATTGATTGCAAAATAACAGTTGGTCTGCACCGGGCCAACCACATATTGCTCTACTCTCAGCTTTCCCATTATCCGGTAGTCCTCTCTATATCTATCACACTCTCAATCTGTCTGAGCTTCTCGACGATGCGGACGATCTGCTCGCGCCCCTTCGTCTGAAAGCCCACATCTATCGTGGCAATCCCCTGCTTGCTGGTCTTTGAATTCACACTGGAGATATTGATTCCCGCCTCCGTAAATACGCGCGTAATGTCCACAAGAAGACCGGAGCGGTCGTGGCAGTATATCTTGATTTCCGCAAGATAATCCGCAGACTCCGCGCTGCCCTCCCCCATCTGCCATTCCGCCTCTATCAGCCGCGCGCGTTCCAGCTCTGAGAGGCTGATAATGTTAATGCAGTCCGTGCGGTGAATAGAGACTCCGCGCCCCCGCGTGACAAAACCGACAATCTCGTCCCCCGGCACCGGGCCGCAGCACTTGGACAGATGCACCGCCATGTCATAGAGCCCCTTGACAATGATCCCGCTCCTGTTATGGCGATGCTTCATTTCCTGCTGCTGGGAATGGTTCTCATTGATGGTCTCCATAATGTCAGAGTCCGTCAGCGGGATCGGATGATCCTTCCGGTATTCCTCATACATCCGGTTGACGATCACGCCCTCCTTCAGCCCGCCGTGTCCGACCGTCGCAAGGCACGAGCTCCAGTCGCGGAAACCGTATTTGTGCAGGATTTTGTCCTGGTATTCCGACTTGTTGATATCCGGGAAATTAATGCCGTGTGCCTTGGCATAGGACAAAAGAAGATCTCTCCCGCGCAGGATATTCTCCTCCTTGAACTCGCTGCGGAACCACTGGTTGATCTTGTTCTTTGCCTGCGTGCTGCGCACGATATTCAGCCAGTCCCTGCTGGGGCCTTTGGAATTCTGCGAGGTGATGATCTCGATTCGATCCCCGTTGCGGATCACGTAATCAATCGGAACCAGCCTGCCGTTGACCCTCGCCCCGATCATCTTATTGCCGACCGCTGAGTGGATATTATAGGCAAAATCAATCGGATTTGAGCCCCTCGGCAGATTTTTGACCTCCCCGGAGGGCGTAAAACAAAATACAGTATCGGAAAACAGGTCGAGGTCGCTTTTCAACAGGGACATAAACTCCTGATTGTCCGCCAGCTCCTGCTGCCACTCTAAGATCTGCCGCAGCCAGCTCAGCTTCTCCTCCTCCGTCACGGTAGTGGCAGTCGCCCCGCCGTTGTTCGCCTCTTTGTACTTCCAGTGTGCCGCAATTCCGTACTCCGCAATGCGGTGCATATCAAAGGTGCGGATCTGGATCTCAAAGGGCTGGCCGTTCGGCCCGATCAGCGTCGTGTGGAGCGACTGATACATGTTGGGCTTTGGCATGGCAATATAGTCCTTAAAGCGCCCGGGAATCGGCTTATATTTCTCGTGCATAAGGCCCAGCACAGCATAGCACTCCTTGATATCCTCCACGATGATACGGATCGCGAACAGATCATAAATCTGGTCGATGGTCTTATTCTGATTGACCATCTTCTTGTAGATGGAAAAAAAGTGTTTTGCGCGGCCGGAAACCTCACCCTTAAGCCCTGCATCCCTGATGTATTCTCGAACCTCCTCCACAAGCCCCTGCACATACTCCTCGCGCACGCTCTTGCGCAGCACCACCTGCTGTACCAGATCATAGTAAGCCTCCGGATTCAGATAGCGCAGGGACAGATCGTCCAGCTCGGTCTTGATTTTGCTGATGCCCAGGCGCTGGGCGATGGGACAGTAGATTTCCTGCGTCTCCCTCGCAATGCGGACCTGCGCCTCTCTGGACTGATATTTCAGGGTGCGCATATTGTGGAGGCGGTCCGCGAGCTTAATCATAATCACGCGGATATCCTTCGCCATGGCGAGAAACATCTTGCGCAGATTCTCCGCCTGCATCTCCAGGCGGTCCGCATTCTTCTCCTTCGGGTCCTTCACATGATCCGTCAGATGCAAATGCTGCAGCTTGGTCACCCCGTCCACCAGCAGAAGCACTTCCTCGCCAAAGCGCATGCGCATTTCCTCCTCGGTGATGACCGTGTCCTCCAGCACATCGTGCAGCAGTCCCGCGGCGATGGTCTCTTTGTCCAGCTCCAGCTCCGCCAGAATAATGGACACGCAAAGAGGGTGAATGATATAGGCCTCCCCGGACCGGCGCACCTGTCCCCTGTGGGCCTCATCAGCCACCTTATATGCCTTTTCAATCAGCGAGATGTCTGTAGACGGATGGTATTTGCAAATGCTCTTGACCAGCTCCCCATACAGGCTCTCCGGCGTAGAAAACTCCCTGATCTCTTTAATATTCTCCGGCCCGGAGTGAAACTCCTTCTCCAGACGCTCCAGTTCTTCTGTAGAAATATCCGACATATGCTCACCTGCTTTATTGGACACAATCGAAAATACGAAAGGGTATTAAAATATTATATTTTATTTTTCCGATAATTGCAATACATATCTTCTCGTTCTGCCGCCGGAAATATCCGTATCCCCCACATAGGAAAATCCCAGCTTTTGGGCCAGCGCGACCGACGGCAGATTCTCCCCGAAGGTCAGAAGATTCAACCGCGCGCATTCCAGATTTCTCGCGGCATAGAGGATGATCGCAGAGCACACCTCCGTGGCGATTCCCCGCCCCTGCCAGTCCGGATGCACCAGATAGCCCAGCTCCATCTCCACCCCCTCAGGGTAGGCGCGGTTCTCAATCCCCGCGCGGCCGACGAGAGCCCCGCTGTTTCGGTCAAACACCAGCCACATGCCATATCCATAGTATCGATACATATGCTCAATATAATTCCTCTGGTATTCCATTTCCTCCTCCAGCGGATACAGCGGATCGACATAGCCCGGCAGATACTCGCCCTCCGGCCCCATACGGCAGACGATGCCCGGCCGGTCATAAAGTTCCGCCAAATCCTCCACATCCTCCAGCGCAAGCTCGCGGATCACGCACCGCTCTGTCTCGGCGATAATCCACGGAATCCCGTGATGCCGCTGAAAAATGCGGAGGAGAAACTCCCCGTCAACCTCCTCGAATCCCTCAATCAAAACCGGAGCCCCCGCATAACTCTGACCGGGCAGCTCCTCATCCACATACGCCGCGACTGCCATACCGAGAACCTGCGCCCCCCGAATCTCCTCGTCCTCCGCAGCCAAAAGCAGACACTCCTCCGGCGCAAGGCGGTATTCCGCCAGCACGCGCGCGAGCCTTCCCGCAGTATATCGCTCCCGCCCCGCCAGCGGGACTTCCTTTACCCCGGCCAGCACGGGCAGAAATGCTTTCCATTTTTCCGCATAGAGTACGCCTTTCAGCATCGGCGTCCTGTTCCAGTCATACATGACTTTTATGTCACCTCTTTTTCAGGAGCGGTGTGCGCAAATCCCCTGAACATCCGCGCCAGCACGATCACGGCGGCGATAGCGAGAATAAACTCCGCCGCAAACTGCGCATAGGCAAGGCCGTACAGCGGAAAGAGCGCGTTGAGTATATAGAGGTCGTATATTTCCAGCACAA
>CAZNQZ010000066.1:0-9226 GCA_964575245.1 uncultured Lachnobacterium sp.
ACAACTCACAACAGTAGTACGTTATCATAATTTCCGGAAAAAAGCAAGCCTTTTTTACACGCGCGTCATAAAAAAAGCACTGAATTCTTTTCGCCCGCCAAGACCGCTCTTTTCAAAAATGTGGGTGACATGCTTTTTTACCGTCGTCTCGGCGATGAACAGTTCCTCCGCGATCCGCAGATTTGTAAAGCCGTTCGCCACCAGAAGCCCCACCTCCGTCTCCCGGCGCGTAAAGCCGTGCTCCGCGGCAAAGGTGAGATAGCGCTCCTTGTCGAACATCATTTTTTCCTGCCCGCTGTCCTCCCCGCAATCCGCAGCCTCCCCCTCCGCTCTGCTCCGGTGCGCGAAGGCCAAAAGCACACAGCCCGCCGCGGCCATGCCCAGTGTGGCGAGATTTACCGCGGCGCGCCTTTCCGGCTCCCGTATACTGACCGACTGCATGAATAGAGTAAAGAATAAAAGCAACGCATACAGGACAGCCAGCAGAACAATTTTATACTTCTTCATGGTTTCCGCCCGATGGGGTCCAGGTGTTGGTTGTCTCCTCCTCCGGCACATCCATGGCCTCCGTAATGCGGTTCTGCAAGAGGGCGCTTACCGGAATCAGCAGAAACTCCGCGACAATTCCGTAAAGAACCGTCAGAACCATTACTGCAAACGAAGGTCCCATCGTCGACAGCTCCGTCATCTGGTACAACAGGATCACAAGTGAGATCACCACCGTAAAGCCCATGCTGCACAGGACGAGCCGCTGCACCATCTTTACCGCCTCTAAGGATTTTTTCATCTGTGCAAGAGGATAGCGCCTTTTCCCAACCAGAAAGGCCGCGGTGAAATCCCTCCCCATGCCGGAAATCAGCAGCGCCGGAACCACGCAGACCAAAAGGCAGACGATTGAGGGGATATCAAAAAAGTATAACAACGTCCTCCTTCCTCCGCAGACCACAACCTGAAATGTAAATACCGCCGCGACAACGGCAGCCTCCATCCACAGCACCACACCCACCGAATGCTTTTTCATGACATTTCCTCCTTACGTTTATGCTGCTACCATACTACCACGTAAGGCCTTCTACCGCCATACTACCTTTAAAAAAAGAGGTAGTATTTTACGCTGCCTTCTGGCTCTGGCCCTGCTCCTCCCAGCCGCTGCGGAACGTCCGGATCTTTTCTTTGATTATCATCGGGTTGTCTCCCGCCTGAATCGAGAGCACACCCTCCATGACCAGCTCCATCTCAAGCTCCTGCAGTGCACCGCTCCTTTTCAGCTTCGCCGCGACGGGAATGCACACCCAGTTTGCCAGCACAGAGCCGTACAATGTCGTGATGAGCGCCAGCGACATGCCAAGTCCCACCGAGCCCGGGTCAGACCCCATGGATTTCATCATGTTGATCAGCCCGAGCAGGGTTCCCACCATTCCCCATGCCGGGGCGTAGGCTCCCAGATTTTCCCAGAAGGTGACACGCCTGTGATTCTCCTCTGTGGTGTGGAGCAGATCCGTCCCCAGAATATCCTTGATAAGCTCCGGGTCCGTGCCGTCGATGGTCAGCCGTACTCCTTTCTGCATGTAGGCATTTTCGATTTTAGCGCCGTACTCCTCCAGCGCCAGCAGCCCGTCCCTGCGTGAGATCACGGCCATCTCATAGATCTGGTTTGCGATGTCGTCCAGATTGCGCGTCTGGCGCGACATGGCGGTGACAAAGCTCTTTAAGCCGTCCGCAAACTCCCCGAAGGACTCCGAGGTAATCATCACCGCAAAAATTGCTCCTCCAAAGGTGACAAGCATCGACGGAAAGTGGATAAAGTTAAAAATGGTCTGAATGCCGCCGTTGGTCGCAATTCCCGTGATAATCATCCCAAAGCAGCAAACAAACCCGGTCAGTGCAGACATGTTCATTTTTTTCATACAATCGCCTCCTTCACGCAGCCCTTAACTAATCTGCTCCAACACATTGCCGATAGTATGAACATAACATGCCTGCCCCGCCGGGTCTATACCACTTTACAGAAATCGGGGTAGCATTTTTTATTATCCAAAGATCAGGCTCCGCAAAAGCCAGCCGATCAGAAACACGACGGCCAGCGCGCCGACCGTCATGCCCCAGTACGCTGCCGCCGAGTAATTAAACCGTTTCCACACGCCGAACACCTGAAAGAAGATAATGATATTGAAGATCATGAACAGCCCCGTCACTATAATCAGTATGTTGTAGGAGAGCATGACCAGTAGGAGCGAAAAGGCCACGGTTGATCCCCATATTTTCAGCAGCTCGCTCTTGGGATATTTCTTATCCCACTCTCTTGTCTCCTCCTCAATCCTCTTCAGCAGACGGTTGATCTGCATAAAATTAAATACAAAGCCAACCTTGATCTTCTGCTGCCTCTGCTGCAGCTCCTCATCAATGTCATCTCCCCAGCGTGACTGCATGGTTCCTTCCTCCCCAATGAAAAATTCTGGTATCATCTTACCACACCCCTGCGGATATGGCAAGATTGTAAATATTTGTCACTGGTTTTTACGTAGCAGTTCAGCCGATGGCCGACCTGTTACGTTTTTACATAAAAGGTTTCTCCAGAACGCTCTTGATCACCCCGTCCTCCACAGTAAAGAACAACGGCATTCCCGGCTGCCCGTCGGTGTAGGTGTCTACATAGCGGTGAAATTCATCCAGACTCATGGTGCAGTAAAATCCCGGATAGGCCGAACCGGTAAAGTCCCCGCCCCAGTCGATGAAGGTGTAGCTCGCATGTTTATCGCAGGTCCACACAGTCAGTTCCTCCTCCGGATTATTAAAATAATATCCGTCCAGCATATCGTCCTCCGTGAGGCCCAGCTGTGCTATGCGCTCCGTGTCCTTCTCCGAAATATACTCTATGACGTCCACAGTGATCTTATCGCCGGAAAAATCCCTGATAAAAGCGGCTACCATTCCCTCAAAGGCCTCGTCCCGAACCGAAATTCTCGCCGGTATCTCCCCGCAGGTCACGAAGCGGATATTGGGAATCTCCGTTGTCATCTGCAGATAGAGGCCGAGGGTTTCCTTTGTGTACTGCACGTCCGTCGCCGGATACAGGAGATAGGTCTCATCCACCGTGGCCGAAATATAGCTGCAGGAGGCTGCATTGTCCCACTCCCCGCCGGCCCGGAATTCCTCCTCGGTCAGCGACTCGCCCCAGCGCACAATATAGCAGAGAATGCCGTCCATATCCCCGGCCTCCCTCGTCTCCCTGCTGTATATTGCGTAGCAGTCCTCCCCCTGACGCTCCACTCCGTAGCGGCCCTTCCAGTTGTCCGGAAAAATCAGAGAGAGTGTGAAATCTTCCAGCTCCACAATCTCATCCCCCACCGGGGTTCCGGCGGCCTGCCCCGCCTGCACCGCCATCCCCGTCATAAAGCTTGTCACCATCAGCGCAAGCGCCGCCGCGCAGGCAGCCAGTCTCCTGAACGCCCGCACGCGGTGCTGCTTCTGATAATTAGGAATGTTCTCCGCCTGCTGGACGAGCCTGTCGTCCATGTTTCCGATCCGTTCTGATAACTGTTCTTTATTCATAATGTATACCCTTCCCTTTCCAGATATCGTTTTAGTTTCTGACGCATTTCAAACAGAATGGATTTCACCTTGCCCGGATGGAACCCGGTCCGCCTGCTGATGCCGTCAATGGACTCAAAATACCAGTACCTCCGGATAAAGACATTGCGCTTTTCCTCCCCCTGCTGCCAGAGAAACGCGTCGATGGCGTGCTCCAACTGCAGCATTTCGACCTCCGACTCCACGCTCTCCGTCCCGGTAACCACGTCCCCCAGCTCCTCCAGCGATATTACCGCCTCCGGGTTCCGCTTCCGCGCAGTCACGTATTCGTACTTTTTCAGGGCAAGATTCCTCGTGATCTTCCCGATAAAGGCCGAAAACCGGTTGGGACGCTTGGAGGGGACTGTCTCCCACACGGTGTAATAGACGTCGTTGACGCACTCCTCACAATCCTCTCTGCTTGCGAGGATATTATTTGCGATATAGGCGCACAGTTTTCCATATTTCGCCATCGTCTCCCTGATGGCCCCCTCGTCCCGGGCCCAGTACAGGTCAACAATTTTCTCATCGTCCATTGGATACCTCTCTTTTGTTTCATTTTGTGAAAGCCGCCTTCACTATATAAGTACGGTTTTTCCGGAATCGGTTGTAAAATATAAAAAAATTATGCAGGCCTGAGATATGAAAAACAGGAAAGGGATTCCCTTTCCTGCTCGTTGTGCCCGTGTTCAGTTCTCCTTCATCTTCGCCAGCCTGGTGGCCTGAGCCGCGGTGTTACAGGCGTCAATAATCTCCTGAATATCGCCGTCCAGTATTTTGTCCAGCTTGTACAGCGTCAGATTGATGCGGTGATCCGTGACCCGCCCCTGCGGAAAATTGTAAGTGCGGATCTTCTCCGCGCGGTCCCCGGTACCAATCTGGCTGCGGCGTTCCTCTGCCTCGGCGCTCTGTTTTTTCTGAAGCTCCAGATCATACAGCTTCGCGCGGAGAAGGGCAAACGCCTTATCCTTATTCTGAATCTGTGATTTCTCCGTCTGGCTGTAAATTACAATGCCCGTGGGATAATGGGTCAGACGCACAGCGGAATCCGTCGTGTTCACGCACTGGCCTCCATTTCCGGAAGCCCGCATGACGTCAATCCGGATATCCTTTTCATCAATCCGGATATCCACATCCTCCGCCTCCGGCATCACCGCCACCGAACAGGTCGAAGTCTGTATCCGCCCCTGTGACTCCGTCTCCGGCACCCGCTGCACCCGGTGCACGCCGGATTCATATTTGAGCACGGAGTACGCCCCGTCCCCGGTCACCATGAAATTCACCGACTTCATGCCGCCGATTCCCGTCTCATCCACCTCCAGCGTCTCCACCTTCCAGCGGCGGCTCTCCGCATAGTGGACATACATGCGGTAGATCTCCGCGGCAAACAGCGCTGCCTCCTCGCCTCCCGCGCCCGCACGGATTTCCACGATCACGTTCTTGTCGTCATTCGGGTCCTTCGGGAGAAGCAGAATTTTAAGCTTCTCCTCCAGCTCCTCCAGACGTGCCTTGGAGGCGCTCATCTCCTCCTTGGCGAGCTCCCGCATCTCCTCATCGGACTCCTCGTCCAGAATCGCGAGGGAATCCTCAATATTCTGCTTAGACTTCTTGTACTCCCTGTAAGCCTCCACGATGGGGAGCAGATCACTCTGCTCCTTCATCAGCCGACGGAAACGGGCCGGATCATTCGCCACGTCCGGCTCACTCAGCATATTCATCAGCTCCTCATAGTGGCGGAGCAGATCCTCTAATTTGTCAAACATCCTTCCTCATCCTCCCTGCCAGCCCTGCCGGGCATTCTTCCGCTGACGACCCGATCCCTGCGGGCCAGATCCTGCGTCACACAGACATCCTCACAGCCTATCCCCTTTAGCATCGCGGATACCGCCTCACCCTGATTATACCCGATCTCAAAGAGCACATATCCCCCCGGTTTCAGGTAATCCGCACAATCCCTTGTCAGCTCCCGGTAAAAGAACAGCCCGTCCTCATGTCCGTCCAGTGCGCCGGGCGGCTCAAACTGTGCCACCTCCGGCATCAGGGTCACAATATCAGCGCTCGGGATATAGGGCGGATTTGCGACCAGCATGTCAAAATCCCGCTCCATCACATCCTCAAAGAGATTGCTCTTCTCAAACACCGCCGGCACATCATTCAAACGTGCGTTATCCTTCGCGCACTTGAGCGCCTGCTTGGAAATGTCATAGCCAAAGCCCGTAACTCCGTGGGAGTGCCTCAAAATACTGATCAGCACGCACCCGGAGCCCGTGCACATATCCATGATTTTCATGCCCGGACGAACCAGCCGCAGCGCGGCCTCAACCAGCGTCTCCGTGTCCACTCTGGGGATCAGCACATGGGGATTCACATGAAACGTAAGCCCCATAAACTCCTGTTCCCCGGTAATATACTGCAGGGGAACCCGTTCACTGCGCTTTTTGATCACCGACTCAAACTCGCGGATGTGCTCCTCGCTCATTTCCTCATCCATATGCATGTAATAGTAGGTGTGATCGATCCTGCACACCATGGCAAGCAAGAGCCACGCGTCGTTCCTCGCGTCCTCGATCCCAGCCATGCCGAGAATCTTTTCCCCCAATTCGATTGACTCGCGATATGTCATACCTTATCCCCGCCCGGTCCTTCCGCCTCACTCTGCCATGTCTTCCAGTCAAACACCGCATTCACCGACGCAATCCCCACCTCAATCATCTCATCGTCCGGCTCGCGCGTTGTCAGCCGCTGCAGCCACATTCCCGGCAGGCTGAGCAGATTCACCAGCCAATTGTCACAGCGCCCTGCCAGACGGATGAATTCATAGGAAACTCCCGCGATCACCGGAATCAAGAGCAGCCGAAGCACCAGACGCAGAATCCACGAATCCACGCGAATGAACATAAAAAACAGAATGCTGATCAGCATGACGATCAGAAGAAAGCTGGTGCCGCAGCGCTTGTGTTTTCTGGAGCTCGCCCGGACATTCTCCACATTGAGCTCCAGTCCGTGTTCAATGCAGTTGATACACTTGTGCTCCGCGCCGTGGTACATAAACACGCGCCGGATATCCTTTGTCAGCGAAATCAGGGCCACATAGGCGAGGAAAATCACCAGCCGGATCACGCCCTCGATCAGCGCGAGCAGCAGCTCCGAGTCTATCACCCTGCGAAACAGGCCGGACAAAACATAGGGCAGCGCAAAAAAGAGTGCCAGCGCGAGCACAATCGAACACGCAACGATAACGCTCATCATAGCATCCTCATGTCTTTTCTCTTTCCGCGCAAGCTCTTCCCGCTCCTGCTCCGTCATTCCCTCCCGCTTAGCCTTCTTCGGGTTCTCATCCTCATCCTCATAGAAAGAGGCCGAGTACATCAGCGTATGCATGCCAAGATACAGGGATTCGATGAAGCTGATCACTCCGCGGACAATGGGACACCTGCGGAGCACGGCATGCTTTACAATACCCCGGTATTCTGTCTTCTTCACTTCGATTTCATGATCCGGCCTGCGCACGGCCACCGCATACCGGGCGTCATTTTTCATCATGACCCCCTCCATGACCGCCTGCCCGCCGATTCCGGAATATCTCATAACGATAGCCCTCACACTGTCAAATATCACAAAAAGGTTGAGGTACGCAGCCTCAACCTTCTCTGTAATCCAATTCTTTTCTTACATTCCGTACTTCCTGTTGAACTGTTCAATACGTCCGCGAGCCTGGTTCGCCTTCTGCTGTCCGGTATAGAACGGATGGCATTTGGAGCAGATCTCCACGTGAATCTCCTGCTTCGTAGAGCCCGTGACAAACGTATTCCCACAGTTGCAGGTTACAGTCGCCTGATAATAATCCGGATGGATCCCTTTTCTCATGATTTCACCTCTTCATCTATATAATCGTTAATTGCCGTCACATCCCGATAAACAGCTTATTTATTGTAGCACAGGCTGTACCGAAATGCAATATAAAAATTAAACAATTCTGTTTTTCTGAACCATGCGGATAAACTCCGCGTTGCTCTTTGTGTGGGCGAACATGTTGAGGATGTTTTCTGCCGCCTCGTCAGAGCGCAGCCCGTTCAGCGCCTTTCGCATATTCTCCACACCGATCTGCTCCTCCCTGTCCAGAAGCAGGTCGTCCCTGCGCGTGCCGGATTTGACGATGTCCACTGCCGGGAATATGCGCTTCTCGGAGAGCTTGCGGTCGAGCACCAGCTCCATGTTGCCGGTTCCCTTAAACTCCTCGAACACCATGTCGTCCATCTTGCTTCCGGTCTCCACCAGCGCAGTGGCGAGAATGGTAAGGCTGCCGCCCTCCCGCATCTTTCTCGCCGCGCCAAAAAAACGCTTTGGCATGTGCAGGGCGGCCGGGTCAAGACCGCCGGACAGCGTGCGCCCGCTGGGCTGAACCGTGAGGTTGTAGGCGCGCGTCAGCCTCGTAATGCTGTCTAAGAGGATCATCACGTCCTGCCCGTGCTCCACCAGACGCTTGGCGCGCTCTATGACCATCTCCGACACGCGCTTGTGATGCTCCGCAGTCTCATCGAAGGTCGAATAGATAACCTCCACCTTTTCCCCGACAATCGCCTCGCGGATATCCGTCACCTCCTCCGGGTGCTCATCAATCAGCAGTATGAGCAGATGCATCTCTGGGTTGTTAATTGTGACGGATTTCGCGATTTCCTTGAGAAGCGTTGTCTTTCCGGCCTTCGGCTGGGAAACAATCATGCCTCGCTGCCCCTTGCCGATCGGGGCGATCACGTCCACGACGCGCATCGCCACAGACCCGCCCGGGCGCTCCATACGCAGTCTCTGGTTTGGGAAAATCGGCGTCATATCCTCGAAATTTCTGCGCCGCTGCGCCTCTGAGGGATGCAGGCCATTGACGGTTGTCACGTACAATAGCGCCGCAAACTTTTCGCGCTCTGTCTTGACCTTCGTGTTTCCAAGAATCACGTCCCCGGACTTGAGATTAAATCTGCGTATCTGTGACGGCGCGACATACACATCATTCTCTCCCGGCATATAATTCTCGCAGCGGATAAAGCCGAAGCCGTCCGCCATCACCTCCAGAATACCGTTTACCGTGTTTCCGCTGTCCAGATCCACAATATCCTCTTTTACCGCCGCGTAGTCCACTTCTTCCCTCGCGGCGTAACCCTCCGCCTCTGCGCGCTCGGCCTGCTCCTCGCTGTCCGTGTGGGCCTGTCTCACCCGTGCAGTCTCCTCGCGCACCATCCGATTCACCGGCGGGCGCTCCGGCCGCTCCGGCCGCTCCGGCCTCTCCATCCGCTCCGGCCTCTCCATCCGTCCCGGCCGTGACGGGCGTTCCGATGTCCCGTGAGCGGAAAAAACCTTGCGTCTCACAGGCGCAGACCTTTCCTCCGGCGCGGCAGCCTTCACCTGCTCCTCCGCCTTCGCCCTGTCCCTCTCGTCCTCCTGCAGCATCCGCTCGATCAGCGCACTTTTTTTCAGGGTAGAGATTCCTTTCAGACCTCTTGCCTTTGCCAGATCTTTGAGCACCGTCAACGACAGGCTCTCATATTTTTCTTTCATATTTAACGTTAACTCCTTGTTTTATTCGCTTAGCAGTGGGATTCTTGTCTGAGATTCTTGTCTGAAATTGACCGCAAACACTTAACCGTAAAACATTATATACGAT
>CAZNQZ010000067.1:0-9059 GCA_964575245.1 uncultured Lachnobacterium sp.
AGAGATACCTGACACAAATAAAATATTAAAAATATTACTGCCCACGATATTGCCGATAGCGATATCCGACTTACCCTTTCGCGCAGCGGTGACAGATGTTACAAGTTCGGGAAGAGACGTGCCGAGAGCGACGATTGTCAGGCCGATGAATCGTTCGCTCATTCCGAACTTTTCGGCGATCCCGCATGCGGCGTCCACCGCCATGCTGCTTCCTGCGACCGTCATTGCCAGTCCAAAAACGCACAGGAGTATAATTTGCCAAAGCCTTCTGTTTTTTTCGCTTGCGGGTTCTTCCGCCCGGTCGCTGTTTTTCTTCTTTGCTGACATAAATAAATAGGCAAGGTATACAACAAAAAGAAGGATCTGAACGATGCCGTCTGCAAGGCCGATAGTTCCGTCAAGGCCCTGTGCGTTCAGCAATATGCTAATTAAGGTAAGAAACGGCAGTTCATATTTTATGGTGCTTTTTTCCATTGAAAGTGAAGTTATTACCGCAGAAAGTCCGAGAATGATTAAAATATTAAGTATGTTGCTGCCCATCACATTTCCGATGGTAATGTCAGCGTTTCCCTTGATTACAGCGGAAATGCTGACCGCAGCTTCAGGCATGCTTGTGCCCATTGCGACAACCGTCAGACCAATGATAAGCGGTGGGATACCAAGCTTTGCCGCAAGCTCTGAAGCCCCGGTTACAAACCAATCTGCCCCCTTAACAAGCAGCGCTGTACCTGCAGTTAAGATAAGTATCAATGTTCCTAAATTCATATCATGACCTCCTTAAATGATTCCGGCAAAGCATAAAAACAGAGACTCTGCCGCTAATAATTAACAGCAAAGTCTCGCAATTTCATTACAAAGCCGGATCACAGGGATCGTCCTGACGGCAAAGTAAACATGGCAGATTCCATGCAAGCTACTCCCTTTGTATTTGACATTATATATTCCATTCATTCTTTTGTCAAGATTTAATTTGATCAATGCAGATGTCCGTGATACAATCACTATGGAAAATTGACACAGGCAGCCAACGGAATTACGGCACGTGAGGAGGAAGGTTATGAGTTATATTACAACATATACAGGCAGGCATTTTGACCCCGCATGCCCGGAGAGGGAGGAGATTGATATCAGGGACATCGCCCATGCCCTGTCCCTGACCTGCAGGGGAAACGGACATGTGAAGACCTTTTTTTCGGTGGGACAGCACTGTATTCACTGTGCGCTGGAGGCGCAGGCCAGAGGGTATGGCGGTCGGCTGATTCTGGCCTGTCTGCTTCACGATGCCAGCGAGTGCTACCTGTCGGACGTGCCCCGTCCGGTTAAGGCTCATATGCCGCAGTATCAGGCAGTGGAGGCGCGCCTGCTTGAAGAGATTTATCTGAAGTTTCTGGGCTTGGCGCTGACGGAGGAGGAAGAGAAGCAGGTAAAGCAGATTGACAATGATATGCTGTATTATGATCTGCTTTATCTGCTGGGGGAAAAAACGGGGCCAAAGGCCCCGGTGATGGCGACAGATTTTTCCTACGAGGTACTTCCTTTTGCACAGGTGGAAAGCCGGTATCTGGAGCTGTTTGAAGCGTTTAGCCGACGTTCCTGTTTTTCGCTCTGCCAAGAAGAAAGAGCATCAACAATAAAATGACCGGGAACACAAGGCCGACTCCCATGCCAACGCGAATGTTGTCGCCTGCACTTTGCGCTATGCGGCCGACAATGCCGGGGCCGATGCTCCCGCCCAGGTCTCCTGCCATCGCAAGCAGCGCAAACATAGCGGTTCCGCCCGCAGGAAATCGCCCGGATGAAATACTGATGGTTCCGGGCCACATGATTCCGACCGAGAAACCGCAGAGGATACAGCCGATCAGGCCGATCAGCGGATTGGCGGACAGCGACGATAGAAGATAGCAGATTACGCACAAAATTCCGGAGCCCGTCATAAATTTCATCAGATCTATCTTGTCACCGTATTTTCCGAAAATCATACGGCTGATTCCCATTGTGACTGCAAACAGACAGGGGCCAGCCAAATCGCCGATTGTTTTTGACAATCCCAGGGCGTTTTCTGCGTAAGCCGATGCCCATTGTGCCATGGAAAGCTCCGATGCGCCGGAACAGATCATCAGGCAGACGGCCAGCCAGAACAGGGGCTTTTGGAACAATTCCTTTATACTCATGCCGCTCCCCTCATCTACCAGATGTTCGATGGGGCATGTGGCAAAATTATAGATATTGACAGCCGGGACAAGCGCGTATAATACAGCCAGCCATTTCCAGTTTTCCATTCCGAATACAAGGAAAAATGAGGTGGAAACCAATATCGTTCCCACGGATCCCCAGCAATAGAAGGAGTGAAGCAGGCTCATGGTCGCTTCTTTATTCTCAAACGGACATGCCTCCACGATAGGGCTGCCGAGCACTTCGATCAGGCCGCTGCCAATCGCATACAGGATGACACTGCATATGATTCCGGCGAAGGGGTTCGGCAATATGTCCGGCAGGAATGCCAGCCCAATCAATCCGGCGGCAGACAACGCCTCGGAGGCTACGATACATATGCGGTATCCAATTCTGTCTACGAATTGGGCACAGAACAAATCCACCAACAGCTGCGTAAAGAAAAAGCACGTGGATATCAGGGCGAGTTCTCCAAAGGGGATATCGTAATCGTTATGGAATTTTAAAAACAGCAGCGGCGCAAAATTCGCTGCGATCGCCTGGGTGATAAACCCTAAGTAACAGGCGGTTTTGGTTTTTCGATAGTTCTTCATTTTTTCACCTCCGCTTTTGGATTATATGACATTTTGGCTCGAATTTCATTGATTAATATCGCATGTTTGTTGTACAATGTGGTAAAACAGGGAAAACGGGAGAGGATTGGCTCATGAATTTCAACACGTTCTACAACAGGATTTTGACAGATGAAAATTTAATGGAAACGATTCCCCATGGCACAAACAGTTATCCCTTTGAGTTTTATTATGATAATTTAGCGCTGTTTGACTTTAACTGTATTGAATGGCACTGGCATACGGAATTGGAGTTTGTCTATATCGAATCAGGGACCGTGACCTTCTGGGTCGGGGAACAGCAGTTTGAATTATCAGAAGGCGACGGCGTGTTTATCAACGCAAAAATCCTGCACCGCTTTCATTCCAGGGAGGAGGCGGTCATCCCCAATTTTGTATGCATGCCCTTTTTTCTCGCGGCGCAGGAGAGCCTTATATATCAGAAATATATCTTGCCCGTCATATCCTCCACGCTGTCCTGTCAGGTTTTCCGGGAGGAGGTTTCGTGGCAGGCCGAGGCTTTGGACATGATACGGCAGATTATTGCCGCGCAGGATCTGGGTCCCTCCTGTGAGCTTGTAACCGCCTCACTGATGCTGCGGCTGTGGCTGAAGATATATGAAAACGCTGATTTTACTTACGAGAAGGATCCCATCAGGAATTCCGCTTCTTCCCAGGCCAGACTGCAGTTTTTGATGCAGTATATCCATCAGAACTATTCGCGGGATATTTCACTGGATGACATTGCGGATTATGCCGGGATCAGCAAGAGCAGCGTATTGAATCTTTTTCGCAATAATATACACATTACGCCAATCAGTTATCTGATAAACTATCGTTTGAATGAAGCTGCGCAGATGCTCTCAAAAACCGAGAAAAAGATTCATACAATATCAAATGAAACAGGGTTTCACAACGTAGATTATTTTTGCCGGCTGTTCAAAAAACGTTATCATTTAACTCCGACAGAATACCGGAAGAAAGCCTTTGGCAGGCAGACTGCCTCCCCATAGAAGATCCGCATTTCCACGCTGATCCAGTGACGCTGCGGGGAGAAGGGAATATAATGGTATTATAATATGTTTGGAAACGGATTTGAGCTATGGAAAGAACTATGAGCACGATAGTCAATGACTGCAGTCTGCAGGGGGTGAGGCCCATCATGGTGGATCTTCCCTATCCCCCGATTCAGGTGAGGGAAAAAAACAGGCAATATGCGGAGTTGTTGACGGTTGATTACTGCGGATCAGTGTCAGAGCTGTCTGCCATTTTACAGTACATTAACAATGAGAACCGTATGGCGGCTGAATGCTGCGGGATGATAAAAACAATTCTGGGGATTGCGATGGCGGAGATGATGCATCTGCAGAAGCTGGGGGAGCTGATTCACCTGCTCGGCGGCTGCGTCGGCTTTGAAGCCAAGCAGCCGAACGGCCTGTGGTCTCCGGCCTGCCTGACTCTGCCGGATTGTATTCCCCAGATGCTGCAGGCGGATGTGCAGTCTGAGAAGGCGGCAATCCGGCAGTATAAAATGCATATCAGCGTGATTAAGGACAACTGCGTCAATGCTGTGCTAAAGCGGATCATTCAGGATGAAGAGTACCATATTATGATTCTGCAGTCTCTGCTCAATAACGGGTTTTAAGAGCGGGGCAGTCATAGACAATTACGCAGGGCGCAGGCGGCAGGCGGCCATAATGAGGTCGAGACTGCGCACCTGTTCCAGCCACAATCCATATGGGCGGATGATGTCTGTGGAATCCGAGAACAGCCTCTCCACTGCCGCCTCACACCCCTCCCTGAGCTCGATATCCCCGCGGCCGTCCGCGGACAGCAGCGTTTCCAGAAGGCGGACGAGGCTGGTGGGCTGCCCGCTTTCGGTGAGAGCGGACAGATGCGTAATATCCGCCGTGTAATTGCCGATTTTCAGGCAGCGGGTCTGCTCGATCTGTATATACCGCCCCAGAAACGAGAGGGGGTCTTCCTTCACGTTGGAAAAGGGATATTGGCTGCGCATCCAGGAATGTGTTCCGGGAACGGGCGCAGGCCGCTCTCCATGGGGAAGCTGATCTGTGACATCCGTGACCAGATAGTCCTCCAGCAGAAGGATTTGATCGGCATATTTCAGATACTCCCCGGAGCCGCCGATCACGAGGATCGTCGAAACCCCCAATTCCTTCAACTCTAAAATCCGGTCCGTATAGGGGATGATGGGTTCTTTTTTCACGAGCCTGCGCATGGTTTCATCGCGTATCATAAAGTTCGTTGCGCTGGTATCCTCGTCGATCAGCAGACAGCGGCTGCCGCCGTAGACCGCCTCTACAATGCTTGCGGCCTGAGAGACGCTGCCGCTGGCGTGGGCGGTCCCAAAGCAGTGCCTGTCATGATCCCCCGGCAGATAGGAAAAAAACGGGGAGAGGTCTGTGGATTGCAGGTATCTGCCGTCTTCGGCGTACACCTTGCAGGCGCTTTCGTCCGAGAGGACATATTCCCGTCCGTCTCCCTCCACATGGTCATAAATTCCCTGCTCCAGACAGTTCAGCAGTGTGCTTTTCCCGGAATACCCGCCGCCGGTAATGACGGTAATGCCGGATTTGAGCCCCATACCGGTGATGACATATCCGTCGGATGTCTGAATAGTCATCCGCAGGGAAGGGGGCGACTGGAAGGGGATCGCGGTGGAGAGGGGCAGCGTCGTGCCGTTTTCTCTGGGCAGTATGCTGCCGTCCGCGACGAAGGCCAGCAGACCATTTTCCCTGAGAAAGGCACGGATCTGCTGCTGTCTGGAGTAGAGCAGGAGATGCGCGGAGAGCGCATTCATGTCTGCCGTCTCCAGCGTATCGCAGATGAGATCTATGAGTGCATGGATTCCACGATAGCTGGCTTTCCCGTTGATGAACGTGCCGTTGATCAGGGCAAAGCGCAAGGATATGCGCAGGCGGAAGGAATGCCGCCCGGGCATATAGAGGCAGCCGCTTCTGGAAAGGACGACGGGGCCCGGCTTCTGCATGGAAAAGGAGAGCTTTTCCCGGGCGTCCTTGTGGTCATTTGCCATGCTTTCCGACAGTGCGGATACCGGGAGAGACAGAAGCCGGAGCAGCCAGTCCTCACATGCGGAGTGGCAGTCCGGAATGCAGGTTCCTGCAAAGCAGGTTTCCCCGGGTATCCATACATCCAGCACCATCTGTTCCGGCGTCCGAAAGCCCGTGCCGGAAAACTGAAAGGATAACCCGCGGTGCAAAAAAATCTTTTCGTCCTCGACGGGTTGATTGGAGCTGCTGACCGAGCTGATATACACTTGCCTGTCCGTATAGAGCTGGTTGAGGAGCTGCTTGTTTTGGGTGTGAAGGGATTTCATAATTCTGTTGAACTTGTTCATTTCATACCTCTTTCTTTGTCTAAAATTAACAGGATGGTAATTGCAGATATGCCCTACAGTATGTCATGGATGACGAATACGGGAGGATAGACCTGAACCATCCGGACGCAGAAAGAGTTATGTATTACGCAGACTGCAGGCTGAGACGGTAGTGATTCGCTGATATGACAATGTCGCTGTAGTAAATTGTAGTTGTCATAGTAATCACTTCCTTTCCGCATACCTGCAATAGATGGATTTATTTTATCACCTGAATTTTATATTGTCAATAAAATGATGTGACGATTCATCCCATGAGAGCTTGAAAAAAGAATTTTTATCAGGTATACTAAAAGAAATTGTAAGATTTCTGAGATTTTGAGGTATTTCAATGGGAAAGATGACTGTTTTTCATGGCGGATACGCCGCTGTCCAGAATCCGAAGGTGATCATCGGAAGGAATACAAAAGATTTCGGGCCGGGCTTTTACTGCACGCTTATTCGAGAACAGGCTGAGCGCTGGGCAAAAAGATACGACACATCTGTTGTCAGCATATATACCGTGCACATAAATACCGATTTGAAAATACTGGAATTTAAGGAAATGACCGAGGAATGGCTGGATTTCATCATAAGCTGTCGTCAGGGTCAGCCTCATCATTATGATATTGTGATCGGCGCGATGGCGGATGATCAGATTTATAATCATATTGCTGACTATATGGATGGCATCATTACAAGGGAGCAGTTCTGGGCACTCGCAAAATTTAAATATCCGACACACCAGATCAACTTCTGTACAGACGCGGCGCTTGAGTGTCTGGAATTTATTTCGGGGGAGGAGGTGACACTATGACGGGGCGGGAAGATCGCAGGGAAAACGATCTTTTTTTCACATGCAGTCTGATCGAATATATTGCAAGGCGGACAAAAAATAAACGTTCTGTCGTGGTGAATTCGCTCGGTAAGAATCTGATAGAAAAAATATATGATCTTGCAGATGTCTACCACAGCGATAATATAGATTCTGTCAGTGATGAATTTATCGAGAAAGCCGGAATTAGTGAAGGAAACTTCGACAATGTTTCCGCTGCCCGTTTTGCTGTTCCAAGCCATTGGGATATCGGGAAGGTTTATAAGAGACTAGTTCTCGGCATTGCAAGAGAAAAGAATCTATCCATCGCTGATGCTGTCATTGAGGCGTATCATTCATTTGTCAGCGATAAAATTGATGACTATAATTCGAGCTTTTATTATGAAGCTCCGCAGAATATTCTGAATGCCTATCTGCTGGGATGGGTGGAGTAATGGGCGGTAACTGGATTCCGCATCCAGTTTGAAATATCAAAACTTCATACACAAATCATACAAAAACGCCACCTGGTTTCAGGCGGCGTTTTTCGTGGAGTGTATATACTCCACGAAATCTTTCTCAATTCATAATTACGGATTCAGTCTATAACAAAGTCATCGGTCTGTCAATACCCAATTTCAGGTGTAAGGATGTGCAGAGGATGCACAGGGCATATAATCTATGAGTAATGAAAGGAGGCTATTTATGGCAAAACAAGGGAAAAACATCTACCGGAGAAAAGACGGAAGATGGGAAGGCAAGTATGTCAAAGGCCGGACAGACGGAAAGATTCAGTACGGGTACATCTCCGGCAGAAGCTATGAGGATGTACTGCAGAAGAAAAAGAAAAAGCTTTGTGAGCTGGGAATTACGGACTGTTGCTGCAATTCCGGCCCGTTGTTGCTATCCGTCGCGTCGGACCGATGGCTTGCATCCAGACGGGGAATCCTGAAGGAAACGACCGCGGTAAAGTATGCGTCCATCCTGAAGAATCACATCATCCCTGAATTTGGCAACAGATTGATCCATGAGATCACGCGGGATGAGGTGCGTCTGTGGCTGGAGGGGCTGGTAAAGCCTGATGGACAAAACGGGGAAGGATTGTCGGCAAAAAGCGTCAACAGTGTGGCCTCGGTGCTTCGGCTGGTGCTGCAGTACGCGGGGACGGACTGCAATGCCGATGCTCCGGATCTCGGGGAGCTCTATATCAGGCAGACAAAAAACCGGATACAGATCCTCTCCCGCAGGGAGCAGGAGCTTTTGGAGGAGTATTTGATGAGGCACATGGATCTTGCCAGCCTGGGGATAATGACCTGTCTGTACACTGGAATACGCCTCGGAGAGGTGTGCGCACTCCGGTGGAAAAACGTGAGGCAGGAGGACGGCATTCTCGACATCTGTGCCACGATGTCGCGGATTCAGACGAAGGATGTCGAAGGACAAAAGACAGAGATCGTCATTACGCCGCCAAAAAGCGACTGCTCGGTCCGGAAAATTCCCATTCCTGCGGGCCTGCTCGCTATCATGAAGCCCATGCGCTGCACGGACGACAGCTTTTTCCTCACAGGGGAAACGGCAGACTATATGGACCCGAGGACGCTGCAGTACCGCTTCAAAACCGCCCTGGCGGAATGCGGGATCGCTCCGGTCAAATTCCACGCGCTGAGGCACACCTTCGCGACAAAATGCATTGAGCTTGACTTTGATGTGAAAACATTAAGCGAGATCCTCGGTCATGCCAATGTAACCATCACCATGAACCGCTATGTCCATCCCACCATGATTATGAAAAAGGACTATATGGACCGGCTTTCCCTGACAGCTGACAGGAAGCATTAAATACATAAAATCACTAGAATATTTTTAAATCAGGATTCTGTTCCGATTGGAATAAGGTGGCAGAATGAGGTGGCAAGGTGGCAGAATAAGGTGGCACGAAATCATGCAAACCGCAAAAAAACAGCCTTTTTGTCTAAATTTCGTGGAGTATATACACTCCACGAAAAAAGCGGTGACAGACGATGGCAGAGATCGGGCTATACGAGCACAACAAAACCGCATATGA
>CAZNQZ010000068.1:0-3162 GCA_964575245.1 uncultured Lachnobacterium sp.
CTGCTCCTCCTATCTTGCAAGAATTTTACAGGAAAACGGGATTTTTGTCTCGGATAAGCATTTTTCACTTGTGACGCCAAAGGATTTTTATCACTGCGATAAACTGCATGTGATCTATGAGGGGGAGCTGTCAAAGATATCAGACGGGAGAGCGCTGGCCTATGAATAAGAAAACGGTCGCAAGGCTGGTTTTCAACGGGGTTCTGTTCGCCTTGGTTATGCTGCTTACCTTCTGGAGTGTTTTGCGGGGGCAGAGCATCCCGGGCATCGTGGGAATGGTCAAAAGAATGCCATGTCCCTATGTGCTGGCCGCGACCGGTCTTGCCGTGCTCTTTGTGTCAGGTGAGGGGTGTATAATCTGGCGGCTTCTGAAGGGAATCGGAGAACGGACAACCGTACTTCGCTGTATTGCCTATTCCTTTATCGGCTTTTTCTTTTCCGGCATTACGCCATCCTCCACCGGGGGACAGCCGGTGCAGCTGTATTTCATGAAACGGGACAACATCAGCCTGTCTGCATCCACTGTGGTTTTAATGACGGTCGGCATTTTTTATAAGATGGTGCTCGTTTTTATCGGAACTGGAATTCTTCTGTTCTGGAATGGGCCGCTCATGGGCTGTCTGGACAAATATTACGGGCTGTATTTGACAGGCCTGCTTCTGAATGCGGTTGTTGTGTTTTTTCTGCTGATGCTGATGCTGTCGCAGAGGGCGGTAAGAAGGTGTTTTTACCGGGTGGAGAGTATTCTTGTTTCACTGCGCCTGTGGAGGAAATCCGTTTCCCGGAAAGAAAAGATTGAGAGCTTTCTGGCAAATTATGAGGACACCCTTCGGTTCCTCAGGGGGAATAAGCGCCTGATCGCGGAAATCGTCATGGGGACCTTTTTGCAGCGGCTCAGTGTTTTTGTACTGACCTATGTCGTATATCGAGGTCTGGGGCTTTCCGGTACGGGTATGGCGGACATTGTTCTGCTGCAGGCAAGCGTCTATGTGGCGGTCGATATGCTTCCGCTCCCCGGCGCGCAGGGAATTACGGAGGCAATGTACCGGAGCGTGTTCCGGAATATATTCAGTGGAGAAACGCTTCCGGCATCCATATGCATTATCCGGGGGGTCAGCTTTTACCTTATGCTGCTGCTGGGCCTGGCCGTATTCGGCATTGCAAAAAGCAGGGCGGGGAGGGGAAAAAGATGATGGAACCCTTCCGTTTCCCCCGCATAGAATACGGATAACAGAGAGTCAGAGGTATGTTATGTTTGGAGAAAAGCCAACGGCGTATGCGAAAATCATGGGCAGCGGGGAGTATGCCGGACTGTCGGGCTATGTGTATTTTTTTGAGGCCCAGGGAGGCGCTATCGTGTGGGTGGAGGTGAAGGAGGTGACGGACGCGGACGGGAAGCCGGCCAACGGCTTTAAGGGTTTCCATATCCATGAGGGAGGAGCGTGCACAGGAAATACAGACGATCCGTTTGCGGACGCGGGCAGTCACTATAATCCCACGGGCAGGGAGCATCCGGAGCACGCGGGAGATTTGCCGCCGATCCTGGTGAGCGATGGATATGGCTGGATGCAGCTCTATACGGGGCGTTTCAGCCCGGAGGCAGTCATTGGGCGGACGGTCATTCTGCACGGGATGCCGGACGATCTGCACACGCAGCCCTCCGGAAATGCCGGGATGAAAATTGGCTGCGGAGTGATTGAGAGAATGTAGCCGGACAATTTTTTGCACTGCTTTTTTGGAGCAGACGTATATTTTTTATTTTTTTTCCAATACTATCCTTGTATCAAATAAAAGAAAGAGGTGCAGGTATGGTATTGACAGACAAAGAGACAATGACAATCGAGGATCTCAGACAGCAGGAGCAGAGCTGTGTGGAGAAGTACAAGCGCTACTCGGGCGAGGCGAGGGATACGGTTCTGCGCGACCTGTTTGAAAATCTGAGCCAGAAGGAGCAGGAGCACTATGATTCGCTCGGCCAGATTCTGAACGGAACCGTTCCCTCATGTAACTGCAATGACAGAGATGGGGCCATGTATCAGCCGAAGGCTACTTACGATTCCATGACGAACTCCGAGGATAAGAAGAACGACTGCTTTCTGGTAACGGACTGCATCGGAACAGAGAAGATGGTTTCCGGAACCTACAACACCAATGTGTTTGCGTTCGGCGACACCAAGATCCGCAAGCTGCTGGCCGATATTCAGATTGAGGAGCAGAACCATGCGGAGATGCTGTACAAGTATAAAACCGTGAACGGAATGGCTTAGCAGAAATATCTCCTGGGCAAGAGGCTGCATGGCAGCCTCTTTTTTTGCGAAATCTGATATATTACTAATATATTAAATATTTTGTAATATATTATCAATATATTAAATTTTGCAAATTTTCTTTACTTTCTGATTTTACGCGATATAATGATTAAAAAGTGTTTTATTATGAAACAAAGGAGGCAACAAATGAGTGATTTTACTATTGACAAAAAACCAAAAGCAAACCAGAACACGGCGGTGTATCTTCTCGTGGGTGTTCTGGCGGTGCTCTTTCTTGTGGGGGTGGTGTCCGGCATTGTCATTTCGCTGAACACGCGCAAAGAAGTAAACCGCTATGTGGAAAAGGTGGAGTCCCATATGGGAGAGCAGGAGTCGGTGTCCGCATCCACACTGTCGGCGCTGCAGGATTACATAGCCAAGCAGGAGGAGGCGCTCAATCCGGAGACAAAGGAGGATTTTGTTAAGATTGCACAGCAGTATGAAATCCGTCCGACCACGGAGATCTCCGACGCATATAAATCCGGGGATACCTCAGCGCTGGACGACAAGCAGAAGGAGACGCTGGATATGGCAAAGGCCGCGCTGGCGGAGATGAATCTCACGGATTCCATGACGGATTTTGAAAAGGAAAAAGCGGTGTATGACTGGATGACGACCTCGCTTCAGCAGGACCGGGGGGCACTTGTGGTGATTCCACGCTCCCAGCAGGACTGTGATAACCCTTACGGCGTGCTGAAATACCACAATGCAGTCTGCGTGGGCTATGCGACCACCTTCCGCATGTTTATGCAGATGCTGGACATTGAATGCATGGTAGTGCACAATTCGGAGAACTGGCATTCATGGAACTGTGTCAAGCTGGACGGAGACTGGTATATCACGGATATCTACT
>CAZNQZ010000068.1:3207-3432 GCA_964575245.1 uncultured Lachnobacterium sp.
GACAAGCTCTCGATTGTGATGGTCGGCTTCAAGCAGGAGATTACGGAGGAGAACGCACCGGTTGCATCTGCCATTGCATCCGCTATGGATGACATGCTGATGAACGGAGAGTATAAGGATATGCCCTCCTACCTGACAAACTACAGCTGGGTGCAGGACCCGGAGGATAACCGGTATCTGTACAGCGTAAGCATGGGCGAGTACCGGACGGAGGATGCAAACTCC
>CAZNQZ010000068.1:3442-9028 GCA_964575245.1 uncultured Lachnobacterium sp.
GGAGCTGACGGAGGAGGAGCGCCAGAAGGTGCAGGATCGCGTTGCCAAGGCGCTTGAGGGTCTGAAGACCAGATGGGAGGATTAAAGGGGATGAAAAAGAGAACAGGAATTGTGCTCCTTTCCTTCCTGCTGTTGACCGGCTGCGGCCCAAAGCCGCAGCCGGAAACAGAGTCGGGCGCACAGACCGAAACCGGGGCACAGACCGAACCGAATTCTGAAACGGAGGCTTCGGCGGTGAGCATGTATGACCTGCGCGTGGCGATGGAGGGGGCGGATGCCTCCCTCCCCTCCATGTTAAACGCCAGCAGTGTCGAGGAGGATGCGGAGAGCAATTTTAAAAATATTTCCGAGAAGCTGGAATACGAAAAAATTGATTCTTATTTTATCAGTTATTCTGAGGATGGGGAGTATGCGGATGAGATCGTGGTGATTGCCATGAAGGACCGCGCGGATGTGAAGGATGCGCTTGACTGCCTCAGGCAGCATCGCGACAACCGGTACAAGCTCTATGAAAAGTATCAGACAAGAGAGGTAAAGCGCGTTGAGGACGGGCTGATTTTTTCACAGGAACAATACGCCGTGCTCATTATCAGCGACAACAGCAGTGCGGTGAAAAAAGCGTTTGAGCAGGCCATCAATCCCAATTGATGGCCTGCTTCAATCCTCCACAGGACGCAGCAGCTTGTAGGCGGGCACGCCCAGAGCATCTGCGATATCGAAGAGAACCTCCAGAGTGCACATGGTAGATGTGTTCAGAGATTCAATTTTGGACATGTACGGCTGTGTGACATCTACCTTTTCGGCGAGCTGACCCTGCGTCAGCCCGGCCAGTTTCCGATATCGGATGATGTTTGCGGAAATATCGTAATATTTGTCGGTATTATTGAATTTTCTTGGCTTTGAGCGTGACATAATTATTCCTTTGAGCTTAAAAATTTTATCTTTATGGTTTAATAGTTTAACTTTGTGTTTATTATAGTGTTTTGAGACTTATTCCAGAATATTCTAATAATGAATAGGTATGCAGTAAAAGGAATACTAATTTTTCATTGTATTTGATTGTACTTATGCTACAATAGGTTTATGACGGAGCTGGAAAACTATTACAATAAATTTAACGAGGAGAAGCGTCTGGACAGCCGCCATGGGAGGGTTGAATTCGCGACGACGATGCACTATATCTGTCAGAGTCTGGATGCTGTCTCGGCGGGAAGGCCGCGCTCGGAGATTCGGGTTCTCGACGTCGGCGCCGGGACAGGCCGTTACTGTGTGCCGCTGGCGGAGGAGGGCTATGAAGTGTCTGCGGTGGAGCCGGTGAAGCACAATCTGGGACGCCTGAGACAGAAGGGCGGCGGTGTGCGGGCCTTTCAGGGAGACGCCAGGCGCTTAAAGCGCTTTGCCGATGAGGAGTTCGATCTGACGCTGCTGCTGGGACCGATGTACCATTTAAAGAGCGAGGAGGACAGGCTGGCGGCGCTCGGCGAGGCAAAGCGTGTCACGAAGGCGGATGGCAGGATTCTCGCAGCTTATCTCATGAATGAATATGCCGTGATCACCTATGCCTTTAAGGAGCGGCATATCATGGAGGCGTTGAGGCAGGGGATGCTGGAGGAAGACTTTCACTGTACAGAGCAGGCGAATCCGCTGTACAGTCTGGTGCGGCTGTCCGATATCGACCGGCTGAACGGGCGGGCGGGGCTTAAACGGGAGAGGATTGTCGCGGCGGACGGGCCGGCCAACTATATGCGTCCCTTCTTAAATGCCCTGACAGAGGAGGAGTTTGAGCAGTTTGTCCGCTATCATCTGGCAACCTGTGAGCGCATGGAGCTGATGGGGGCTGCCGCGCATACTCTGGACATATTGACAAAGATTTAAGGAGAATACGAAAATGAAAAGACGATATCTGTGGGCAGTTCTGCTCGCATGTTGTTTTGGCCTGTTCGGCGCCTGTGGGCGGGCAGAGGAACAGGCAACGAACACGGGAGCAGATGTTGAGGTACAGCCGGGCGGTACGGATGTGCCGGAGAGCGGATCGGGGAGTGAGCCTGAGACCGTCAGCGAATCGGAGACCGTCCCGGAGCCGCTGGTGCAGACGGTCACGGTGACAGCGGTGGGGGATTGTACGCTGGGAGCGGCCCAGACGCATGGATATGCGGGCTCCTTCCACGAATATTATGACAAGAATGGCTGCGATTATTTCTTCGGCGGCGTGCGGGACATTTTTGCGGCGGACGATTTCACGCTGATCAATCTGGAATGTGTGCTTTCGGATTCCAATGCCCGGGTGGATAAGGAATGGAACATGAAGGGTAAGCCGGAATATACTGATATTATGACGGGCAGCTCCGTGGAAGGCTGCAGTCTTGGCAACAACCACACGCAGGATTACGGGCCCCAGAGCCTTGCGGACACGCAGAGTGCGCTGGAGGCGGCGAATATCGTGTACGGCTATAACGGGCATGTGGCCACTTATACGACGGATGAGGGAATCGTGATCGGCATTGTGTCCGCGAGCCTGCTTCCGAAGACGGAGGAACGCGCCAATTATATCAGGGATGGCATTGCCCGGCTGCGCGAACAGGGGGCGGATCTTGTGATTGCGAGCTGTCACTGGGGCGTTGAGCACACGCATAATCTGGATGATTACCAGCGCCGTATGGCACACCAGATCGTTGACTGGGGGGCGGATCTGGTCATCGGCACACACCCCCATGTGCTGCAGGGGATCGAGCTGTACAACGGCAGGGTGATCTGTTACAGCCTCGGCAATTTCTGCTTTGGAGGGAACCGCAATCCGAGCGATAAGGACACCGCAATCTACCGGCAGACATTTACTTTTGTGGATGGGGTATTGTCTGCGGACATAAATGCCGATATCATACCGTGTAAGGTCAGCTCGGTCACGAGCCGCAATGATTTTCGCCCGACGTTGGCAGAGGGGGATGCGAAGGCGGCGATACTTGACGATATGAACCGTTATTCTGCGGACTGCAGCGGTATTTATTTTGACGGTGAGGGCAGGCTTATGCTTAAAACGGAACAGGAATAGAGGAGCAGCGCGATGACAAGGAAGTACAGGAAGAGACGCAACGGCGAGGTATCTGATGGAAAGAGAGAAGGGGCGCAGCGCAGGGTGAGGCCTGCAATGGCAGTTCAGGAGATGTCGGGGGAGATCGGCGCAGAGGCAGTTGAGGTTCGCCCGAATCAGGACGAAATCGGGAACGGGCTGATGCCCTTGGATTTTATTGACGGTTTTTATGTGCGGCCCGGTTTTTATCGCATGAACGGTTCGTTTCAGTCGGGAAACTCGGTAAGCTTTACCGTGAACTCTCATGAGGCGACCAGCTGTACCCTTTTGCTTTTCCGCCCGATGGAGGCGGAGCCCTACGCGAAGATCCGTATTCCGGAGTCTTACCGTATCGGTGATACCTACTCGATTCTGGTGTACGGGCTGAGGATTGACGAATTTGAGTACGCGTACCAGTTTGATGGCCCCTATGACCCCAAAAGGGGCAGGCTGTTCGACAAAAAAAATGTCATTCTGGATCCCTATGCCCGTGCGGTCACGGGCCAGAGGAACTGGGGGGATAAGCCGGAGGGCGGCAAGGACTTTGTGTATAAGGCCCGCGTGGTCAAGAGCAATTTTGACTGGGGTACGACCTCGCAGCTCAGGCATCCCTTTGAGGATCTGGTCATTTATGAGGTGCATGTGCGGGGCTTTACCAAAGATGCATCCTCCGGCGTTACGGGGGGCGGCACCTTTGAGGGGATGCGGCAGAAGATCCCGTATCTGAAGGATCTGGGCATCAACGCGGTGGAGCTCATGCCGATCTTTGAGTTTGACGAGATGGAGAGCGCGCGCGTAGTGGACGGTGTGCAGCTCTATAATTACTGGGGCTACAATACCGTGTCCTTTTTCTCGCCGAATACCAGCTACGCGTATCAGGAGGAGCACAATCACGAGGGTGACGAGCTCAAGCATCTGATTCGCGAGCTCAAACAGAACGGAATCGAGGTAATTCTCGACGTGGTCTTCAACCACACGGCGGAGGGCGACGAGAGGGGGCCGAGCTTCTGTTTTAAGGGAATCGACAACAATCTGTACTACATGCTGACGCCGGACGGAAAATATTACAATTTCAGCGGCTGCGGCAACGTGATGAACTGTAACCATCCGGTGGTGCGGTATTTTATTTTAAACTGTCTCCATTACTGGACGGTGGAGTACCGTGTGGACGGGTTCCGCTTTGATCTGGCTTCCATACTCGGAAGGGACCAAAACGGCGCGCCCATGGAGAATCCGCCGATTCTGGAGGCATTGGCGCTGGACTCCATGCTGAGTCAGATGAAGCTGATTGCCGAGGCGTGGGACGCGGGAGGTTTGTATCAGGTCGGGAGCTTTCCGTCGTGGAACCGCTGGGCGGAGTGGAACGGGCGTTACCGCGACGACATGCGCAGCTTCCTGAAGGGCGACTGCGGTACGGCATCGTCCGCGATCACGAGAATCACGGGCTCGATGGACATGTATGCCCCTCAGGTCCGCGGGTACAGTGCGTCGGTCAACTTTTTGACCTGCCACGACGGTTTTACCCTGTATGATCTGTATTCCTATAACACGAAGCACAACGAGAACAACGGCTGGAATAATACGGATGGGGACAATAACGGAAACAGCTGGAACTGCGGCTGCGAGGGCGAAACGGACGACCCGGAGATTGAGGCGCTCCGCCGCAGGCTGGTGAAAAATGCGTTTGCGGCGCTGATGTGCAGCCGCGGGGCGGCTATGTTCCTCGCGGGGGATGAGTTCTGCAATACGCAATTTGGCAACAACAATGCTTACTGTCAGGACAATATCATTTCGTGGCTGGACTGGAACCGTCTGGAGGAATATCGGGAGATCCATGACTTTGCGCGTTTTATGATCCGTTTCCGGGCAGATCACCCGGTACTGCGGAAACCGACCAGGCCGGCGGAGTGCGGATTCCCGATGATCAGTGTCCACAATGGTGAGCCCAATCTGACCGCTACCCGCTACGACACGCATCTGATCGGAATTATGTATGCGGGAAGGAATGCGCAGGACACGGAGGACGACCTTGTGTTCTATGCCATGAATTCATACTGGGAGCCGCTGAATGTGCGTCTGCCGGACGCGCCCGGAGGAATGCACTGGAAGATTGTGGCAAATACCTATTATGAGTTTCGGGATGGAGCCGACGTGCAGGCGGAAACCGTGGTGACGGGTCCGAATCAGTTTATCATTTCGGAGCGGTCCACGGTGATTCTTGTCGCGGAGCGCACATGAAATGTCCCGCTAGGGATATTTCCTACGCCGATCGTTCCGCGATAGCGGTTTTTCATGCGATCGGCTCAATTTCCTAAATCCAGCCTCCGTCGAGTGTGAGGATCTGTCCGGTGAGATAGGGGTGTGCGCCGCAGAGCGCGAGGACGAGATCCGCAACCTCTCCGGGAGTCCCCATGCGCCCGGCGGGAATTGCGTCGGCCAGCGCCTGGAGCTCCTCCTCGTCAAGGCAGCGGTTCATGTCTGTGTCGATGACGCCGCAGGCGATGGCGTTGACCTGGATG
>CAZNQZ010000069.1:0-9006 GCA_964575245.1 uncultured Lachnobacterium sp.
AACCATTTTTCTATATATTACCAGCCTCAAAGATCTTTGTCAATAATTATTATATAATACAGAATTAGCCAAAATTGGCTTTTCCAGTATTTGGCGCCTGAAATACTTGATGCCAATCAAAAAAATGCCATAATATGCCGTTTTTTGCCAAAACAAAAATTTATCATTACACGTGACTCTGGGATACTATATATTACATGTGAAGTGATGTTTATGAGACTTTAATGGACAAAGAAAAAGAATTGTACTACATATCTTATTCTGAGGACTATAAGAATCGGGTCAAAACTGACAATGGGAGGGCGTCAGCGCGCTGCCAAAACGATCTTTCAAAAGGCGCACGTTTTATCCCTCCCACACACAGAACAGACTGTTTGTCGTCCCCAGTTCAATCCCTATTTTTTGTGTTCCCGTTTCATGATGCCGCGTTCAAGAGCTCCCGCAGACTCCGGTAGGCCGCCTTGTAGGCCGTGATCCCGTTGCTCTCCTTCTTGACGCCCGGCTCCTTCTCGAGGCTATCCAGCCCCGCGAAGTGGAACAGATGCGGCTCCATGCTGAGGAAACCGTCAAAGCCCTTCGCGTCCAGCTTTGAGAAAATATCCGCCAGATGGCCGTCCCCCTGTCCCGGCAGCACCACCTCGCCGCTGTCCCAGAGCGCGTCCTTCACATGGATGTAGCGGATATAGGGCTCCAACAGCCGATAGGCTTCAAGCGTGTCCTGTTTACACTGGACGAAGTTAGCAAAATCGAAAATCCCCTGAAAATGCTCACCGAAAAATTCGTCAAAAAGCAGCTTGCACTCCGGCGCCATCGCCCCGTAGATCCCTTTCTCGTTTTCATGGAGCAGCGTCACATTCTCCGTTTTTGCGTAGTCGATCATTCGTCCCATCCGCTCAAACACCTGCTCCCGGTACTTTTCGGTCTCCGTCTCCTGGGGCAGGTAAAAGCTGAACATCCGGATATAGGGGGCGTCAAAATACTGCGCCAGCTCTACGATGTGTTTGTAGCTCTCAAAGTGCGGCGCAAAATCGTCATTGATGCCGATTTTCCCGATGGGGGAACCGATTGCGGAAACTCCGACGCCCTGATCCGCCATCTTCCGCTTCAATTCCGCAGCCTGCTCCATCCGCAGATCCGCAACGCCGGTCCCGTCCGCTCCCCGCAGCTCGAGATACTTTTGCCCCAGCTCACCCAACACCCGCAGCTGCACATCAAACTGCTGGTCAATCTCGTCCGCAAATCCTGTCATTCTGCACTGATTTAGCATACTACCGTTCCTCCTTTTTCCTTGCTTTCTCATAGATATTCAACATCAGATCCAGCGTGTCCGCCACATTAGTAAAATCCAACAAATCCGGTACGCCCTCCGCGACGCTCTCATAAAAATGGGAAACCGCAGTCTGATGTCCCGCTCCCCAATAGGATTTTCCATAGCCCTCCGCCCGGGTAAAGGAGCGCCTTTCCGGGGGTTGTCCGTGCCGGAGGATGTCCAGCGCGCTGTCCTCCATGCGGATGCTGCCATTTTCGCACTCAATCTCCACCAGCGGCGGCGCATCCTTCGCATAGCCTGTCGTCACATAGAACAGGGCCCGCGCCCCCGGATAAAAAATCTGGGCGCAGAGCGTATCCTCCACCTCAATCTCGCCCTGCAGGTGAAAATTCCCCAGCATCGCCTCCACCGCGTCCGCTCTTTTTCCGATCAGATATTGCATCAGATCCAGCGTGTGGATTCCCTGATTGATCAGGGCCCCTCCGCCCTCCAGCGCCAGCTTTCCGTGCCAGTCATCCCCGTAATATGCCCGGTCCCTGCACCAGGTGACAAAGCCCCGGGCGCCGACGATGCCGCCGAGCTCCCCGCTCTCCAGCAGCGCCTTCGCGGCCTGCACCTCCGGGTTCCACCGGTTCTGGAAACAGACCCCAAGACGCGCAGCTCCCACAGCGAACGGGCGGGACAGCTCCCGCAGCCGGTCGAACTGCTCCCGGGAGATAACCGGCGGTTTTTCCGTAAAGACATGAATGCCCCGACCAATGCACCCGACTGCCATCGGCGTGTGGAGATAGTGCGGAGTACAGATATGCACGATATCCAAAGCCTCCCGCTCCAGCATCTCCTCCCAGTCCCCGTAGGCGCGCGCATTGTACTGCGCGGCAAGCCTCTGCGCCCTCTGCGGTACACAGTCCGCCACTGCACAGAGACTGCTTTCATTTGTTCCGGCAATGCTTCTGGCATGTACGTCCGCTATGCCTCCGCAGCCGATAATTCCTGCCCGCATACTCATGAACCGTAGGTCCCTTCTGTGTTGAAGGTCACGCCGCTGACGCCCTCCTTTTTCTTTGAATGCTTCCTGCGCTGATTCAGCTCCTCCAGGAAAAGCTCCTCGTCAATCGGCAGCTCCACCGGATGACCCAGCCAGCTGGATAAGTGCATGGCATTGGAAAGCGAAAGGCCGTTGATGCCCTCCTGCCCTTTCGCAACCAGCTCGCCGCCGTGCAGGATGGCGTCCGCAAACGCTGCCAGTACGCCGTTGTGCTGGGTATTTTCGCCGGGAGCGTCCACCTCTTTCCACTCGCCCTCGGGCTTTGCAAAGCCCTCGCTGCTGGAAAAGCAGAATTCGCGCTCGTTTTCCTTCATCTCATACATCATGAGCTTCCCGTTTTCGCAGACCAGCTTGGCCCGCTCCAGATCTACCTCCAGACGGTTTGTCCCGGGCGCATCCCCCGTGGAAGTGATAAACACACCGGTCGCCCCGTTCGGGTATTCCAGATAGGCGGTCACATCATCCTCCACCTCAATGTGGTGCCATTTCCCCTCGTGACAGAAGGCCTGCACCTTCGCGGGCATCCCGCAGATCCACTGCAAAAGATCCAGCTGGTGCGGGCACTGATTCAGCAGCACGCCGCCGCCCTCTCCGTCCCAGGTTGCCCTCCAGTCACCGGAATCATAGTACGCCTGTGTCCGATACCAGTCGGTGATAATCCAGTTGACCCGCTTCATAGCCCCGTACTCCCCGCTCTGCACCAGCTCCCGCAGCTTACGGTACAGGGGGTTCGTGCGCTGGTTGAACATAAGAGCAAACACAACGTCGCTTTTGTCCGCTTCCCCGTTCATCTCTCTGACCTGCTTCGTGTAAACGCCTGCCGGCTTCTCGCTGATCACGTGAAGGCCGCGGCGAAACCCGGCAATCGCGATCTCCGGGTGCAAATAATGAGGCGTGGCAATCAGCACCGCATCCACCTCACCGGAATCCATCAGAGCATCCGCGGTCTCAAAAATATGTACCTCTGCGGGCAGGTTCTCCTTTGCCCACTCCCGCCTGATCTCCCGGATATCCGCCACGGCGGTCAGCCGCATACCGGGAATCTTCTGCTCCGCAATCTGCCTGCAGTGATTGCTCCCCATTCCTCCAATGCCTATAACACCAATTCTCACTTCGTTCATTTCCCCAATTCCTCCCTGTCCTGTTTTCTAACATTCATTATATTTTATGCCATATAGAAATGCACGCACTTTTTTCATTTTTCCCCTATAGATTTCAAACTTTTGGCAACTTGACAAAGACGCATGGCGTTATATATAATGTTTCAAACGCGGGAGGCGACAGACAGCGAATGACTGAGGGATTGAAAATAGCCATAGTAGAAGACGAACAAGTACATGCCGACCTTCTCATCCATTTTTTAGAGGCATGGCTCAAAGAGAATCAGGTGAATTTCTGCATCCGGCAGTTTCCCGATGCGGCGGCTTTTCTATTTGAGTGGGAACAGGATCAGGCATGGCATGCCCTGTTCTTTGACATTCAAATGCCAGGCTTAAACGGAGTAGAGCTCGCCAGAAGAATTCGGAAAGAGAACCGGAGGGTCGCGCTCGTGTTCGTGACGGGAATGACGGACTATCTTCTGGAGGGATACGAGGTGGAAGCCCTGCACTATCTGATCAAGCCCGTGGACGCAGCGAAAACTGCCTCCTGCATGGAGCGGATTATCGCCCGCTGCCGGGAGCAGAAACGGCGGGAGGCGATTCTGACAGAAGCCCGGGAGATACAAAACGGGGAGAAGGGCAGCCGCATAACCCTGCGGCTCATGCCGGAGGATATCTTATATATAGAGGCAGCTACCCACAATACGGAGCTTCACACGAGAGAAAAATGTTACATGGTAGGGGATGGCATCCATGTTTGGAGAAAGCGGCTTCCGGAGGAGGAGTTCTGCTCCTGCCACAGATCATATCTGGTAAACCTGCTCCATGTGGCGCATTTGGAAAAAGAGACGGTGATTCTGGACGATGGCAGACAAATTCCCCTGAGCAGAAAGAGCTATAAAGACGTGAATCTGGCATTTATCCGGTTCTACAGCACCAGGATAGCGGAAGAGGTTGACAGAGAATGAAGTATGAAGTGATCATTGCACTGGGAACTGCGGGAATCATCCTGCTCACGATCCTTTGCTGTATTGTTTTCATATTGCTCACAAACCGTCGGATGGCGGCATACCAGAATGAGCTGGCGGAAAAGCACTATGAAGAAGTGGAGAATATGTATCGCCAGATGAGGGGCTGGAGACACGACTACAAGCATCACATCCAGACCATGAAGGCCCATCTGGCCATGGAACAATATGAAGCGCTGGACGCCTATCTCAAAGAGCTTGACACCGACCTGACGGAGGTGGACACGGTGCTGAAAACAGGGAATGTGCGTATCGATGCCGTCCTGAACGCCAAGCTGGCGGTGGCAAAAGCCAGGGGAATCCGCGTAAACGCCAAGGCTCTGGCCCCGGAAAGCACAGTAATAAACGAAGTCGATCTGTGCATACTCATCGGCAACCTGCTCGACAACGCCATGGAGGGCTGCGGGAAGACAGAAAAAGAGGGGGCGTTCATCCGTGTGTACATTGAGGTGTTGAAGGAACAGCTTTATATCTATGTTTCCAACTCCACGGCGCATCAAATTCACAAAGAAGGAGAACAATATCTCTCGACCAAACGCGGAAATCACGGCTTTGGTCTGATGCGGATTGACCGGGTGGTAAAAAAATACAATGGATTTTTGAACAGGCAGCACGAAGAGGGCGTCTTTGCCACCGAGATCATGCTGCCGCTGTCATAGGATAACCATTCGTGCGCAAAAGTGAACCTTTTGTGCACTTTTTTTCTTAGCTTTTATCGGAGTGCTAGAATACGATATGCAGACAATATATCAGAATAGGAGGCTTTTTCTATGGAAGAAATCAGGCAAAGAAATGATAACATCGTGAAAAACGCATGGTTTCTGGCGAAGGAGAGTTGGAAATGGGATAAGAGAATTCTTCTGTTCCTCGGAATTACCATAATGACGGGAACCCTGCTGCCGCTGTTTGGAATCTATCTGCCCAAGGCGGCGGTGGATCTTCTGGTACAGAAGGCACAGCCCATGCGGGTTTTCGGAATTTTAGGCAGTATGGTGGGATGCCTGCTGATCCTGCAGGGACTGCACGGCTATCTGACAAAGAGGGCTTATTTTCACCACAACGAATTCCGAAACACCTGTTTTGTCCAGAGGCTGTTTCTGGTGTCGCTGAAATGCAAGTATTCCCTGGTTGAGGACGGAGATTTCTACAAGCTGTACCGGCGCGCCATCAACTCCGTGCGCAGCGGAGATGCCAGCGGCACATCGGTATTTTTTGACAAAATTCCCCAGGCAATTACCGGAGCCGCATGTTTTTTCCTCTACTCCGGCATACTGGCAAGGCTCCATGTCCTCGTGATTGTATTTTTGCTGTTGACATCTATGGTGACGTATTTCTTCCGGCGCAGGGAGAACGTCTGCTACGAGCGCACAAGGGATGACTATGCCATGGCGGAAAAACGTCTGTATTACACCATCGGCGAGTGCGGGAACAGCCGGACGGGACAGGATATCCGGGTCTATCACATGAAGAACTGGCTGACGGGCCAGATTCACCGATTTCAGGGGGAAGAGAGGGAGATCTTAAAAATCCGCCGCAGGAAGGAATATCAGACCCATCTGGTGAACTGCGGGCTGAATTTTCTCCGGGATGGATTCGCCTATGCTTATCTGATTGTGCAGACCGTGCAGGGCCGAATCGGAATGGGCGATTTTATGTTGTTTTTCGGCGCTATCACAGGCTTTTCAACATGGGTCACAGGACTGGTGGATCAGATGAGCGCCATAAAGACAGCCAACGTGAAAATGAATGATCTGCGCACCTTTCTTGACATTCCGCCGGAGGACACCGACAGCGGAGAATACGAGCTGCCGGATCTGTCGGATGGAGTGGAAATCTCATTTGAGCATGTAAGCTTTGCCTATCCGGGAAGTCAGAAGGAAGTAATCTCCGACCTGAGCTTTCACATCAAAAAGGGGGAGCACGTGGCTCTGGTGGGGCTGAACGGGGCCGGAAAAAGCACACTGTTGAAGCTTATGATGGGAATGTACGAGCCCTCCGGCGGCACCATAAAACTCAACGGCACAGATATCACAAAACTCAGAAAAAAGGATATCTACCGGCTCTATTCCGCGGTATTTCAGGACACCATGATATTGCCTGCCATGATTGATGAAAATATTGCCCTCAGGCCGAAGCGGGACGTGGACCGGCAAAGGATAGAGCATGTGCTCCAACTGGCGGGGCTGGAAGAGGATTTTGCCCGAAGAAATATCACGCCGGACAGCTATATGACGGACCGGCTGGTAGAGGATGGCGTCTATCTGTCCGGGGGCCAGGAGCAGAAATTTCTTCTGGCCAGGGCGCTGTACAAGGATGCGCCGGTTCTGCTGCTGGATGAGCCCACAGCGGCCCTGGACCCGCTGGCGGAGCAGGAGGTCTACGAAGCTTATCAGCGGCTGTGTGAAAACCGGACTGCGCTCTTTATCTCTCACCGGCTGGCCAGCACCCAGTTTTCCGATTGGATCATGTTCCTGCAGAACGGCCGCATCATAGAGCGGGGAAGCCATGAGGAGCTGCTTGCGGCTGGCGGTGAATATGCAAGATTGTATGAGCTGCAGAGCCATTACTACAATCAGACCCCGGAGGATCGGGAGAGAGAGGAGGCAGACTATGCATGTGAATAGCAAAGACATAACGGAAAAACTTTCTTTCCATGAAAAACGCGCGGTGATCTCGCGGCTGTTTAAGGAAATCCGCCTGCTGGCGCCCAGCTTTATCGTGGTCACGGCAGCAAAGCAGCTCTGCAGCGTCTCCGTAGGCTATATCGGAATCTATATCTCAACGATGGTACTCAATGCACTGCAGGGAGGAATCACCGCCGAAGAGCTGATTCCCCGGGTACTGCTGTGGCTGTCGGCAACGCTGGTCCTGTACCTGCTCATCGGCAGACTATCTAACGAGAGCGAGGTAATCAAGAGTCATTCCTGGGAGCTTCTGGACGCCAGAATGGCTGTCAAGAACATGGAAATGAACTACCCGGATCTGGACAGCCCCTATGTCAACAAGCTGTACAGCCGCATGGAGGAGGACAACCGCTGGGGAAGCGGAATCTACGGGGGATTTGACAATCTGGAAAAGCTGTGTTACCAGACATTTAACGCCATTTTTGCGGTTGGAATGCTGATTCCTATACTGCACCAGTTGTTCTCGGGCGGCGGCCTGCTGCTCTATATCTTCCTTGCAGTGTTGGTGCTGGCGGTTCTCTGCAACGGCCTGGCAGAGCGCTATTTCGGAAAAAAGATCACGGAGTTTATGGCTCTCTGGACCGATGACCGGCCCGAGGAAACAAACCTGATGTGGTACTATGCGGTGTACGACGGGATATCCATGGAGAACCGCAAGGATGTGAAGCTGTATGACGCAGAAGATCTGCTGAAGGAGTACACCTTCGTTCATGGACGCGATTTCCTGAGACACAAAGATAATCTCGTCGCGAAAACCAGCGGGCGCAGAGAGTTTATTGTCAATATCCTAAACGCCGGCGTCCGCGGCATCTGCTATCTGTTTCTCACACTGATTGCGGCAGGCGGAGGCATTGCCGCAGGCATGCTGGTGCGGTATGTCGCCTGTTTTGAACGGCTGACAAACTCGATACAGAACCTCTTTCACGACGCCCAGGCATTTCTTCTGGTCGCCCGCCGACAGAGCACCATGTTTGAATTTCTGGATATTCCGGGCAGCTTTTATGAGGGCAAACTGCCTGTGGAAAAGCGAAGCGACAACGAGTATGAGATTGAGTTCCGCGATGTGTCGTTCCGGTATCCGGGGCGGGAGGAATACGCACTGCGCCATTTTTCCCTGAAGCTGCGGATCGGAGAGCGCATGGCAGTGGTGGGGAAAAACGGCTCGGGAAAGACCACCATGATCAAGCTCCTGTGCCGGCTGTACGAACCCACAGAGGGCGTAATCTATCTGAACGGTGTGGATATCCGCAAATTTGATTACGGTGAGTATATGCAGCTTTTCTCGGTCGTATTTCAGAAGTTTTCGCTGTTCGACTACTCCATAGCGGAAAACGTGGCCGCGGGAGCGCAGTACGACGCCGAAAAGGTGCGGGACTGCCTGATACGGGCGGGCTTCGGAGAACGTCTGGAACGCCTTCCGCAAGGGGTGGACACTCTGATCGGCAAGGGGTTTGACGAGAGGGGCGTTCTCTTCTCAGGGGGTGAACGGCAAAAAATCGCCATCGCGAGAGCCCTGTATAAGGATTCCCCGTTTATCCTGCTGGACGAACCCACCGCCGCCCTGGACCCGGTGGCGGAATACGAGGTCTACTCAGCCTTTGACAAGATGGTGGACGGTAAGACCGCTGTCTATATCAGCCACCGGCTCTCTTCCTGCCGGTTCTGCGACGACATCGTGGTATTTGACCAGGGGCAGGCGGTACAGCGGGGCGGGCATGAGGAGCTTATGGCAGACCAGGAGGGCTTGTATCACAGGCTCTATACGGCGCAGGCCCAGTACTACGAAGGCAAATAAAAAAGCACCGACCCCGTGGATACCTGTCCACAAAACCAGTACTTTCTAACTGCGCGATCAGGGGCTCGAACCCTGGACACC
>CAZNQZ010000070.1:0-8815 GCA_964575245.1 uncultured Lachnobacterium sp.
CGCACACAGCTCTGCGAGCATCTTCGGCAGCTCCGTCTCCATAGTTTCGTTGGTAAACTGGCAGGTGCCGACCTTCCGGTGTCCGCCTCCGTTGTACTTGAGCATCAGGCTTCCCACGTTCACATCGCAGGTCTTGTTTAAAATGCTGTAGCCGACGGCTGCCGAACAGCCCTCGCCGCCCTTCCCGCTCACAATCCACGCGGAAATATTCTGCTCGGGATACATGCTGTAGATCAGGAAACGGTTTCCTGTGTAAATCGGGTCTACCCCACGCAGATCCGTGATAATCACATTGCCGTCCGTGCGGGTATATTTGGTGACCATGTCCTTGAATTTGGCGGTCTGCTCATTGTAGACCTCAATGCGCTCCTGCACGTCCGGGAGCGCGAGGATCTCCTCCGTGCTCATCACGCGGCAGGCCTCCATCAGCTTTTCCATGAGCTGGTAGTTGGAGATGGAGAACTGGCGCCATCTGCCAAGCCCGGTCCTCGGGTCCATGAGAAAGCCCACGAGAATCCATCCCTGAGGGTTAAGGATCTCGTCTGCGGTGAGGTTGCCGGAATCCACCTTGTCCACGGCTGTCATCATCTCGTCAAACTGAGGGAAACGCTCTGCTCCCCCGTAATATTCATAGATAATCCGTGCGCAGGAGGGTGTGATACGGCTCTCCCCCTTGTATTTGCCCGCCAGCTGCAGCCGCTCGTGCTCGCTGGAATGGTGGTCGAACCACAGTCCGCAGCCCTCCACATAGGGCACGTTTGCCAGACAGTCATTCTCGTTGATTTCCACCAGTCCGTCCTGCAGATCCTTCGGATGCGCAAATTTCCAGCTGTCAATAATACCGGCCTCCAAAAGCAGCGCACCGCAGGCCAGGCCGTCAAAATCAGATCGTGTCACAAGTCTCACGATTGTCTCCTCCTTTACTCTCTCATCTTTGCGGAAGTATTCTATAAACAAAAGTGTAGCATATTTCCCTCCAACATGCTATACTTCTTTTTAAATTTATCAGAAAATCTGAAATACATATTGACATCCTCCCCCGTTTTCTCTAAATTCAAAGATAGGAAAAGCGAGGAGGGTATACGGTGAAGATTTATATCGAATGCAAGATGGGGGCCGCCGGGGATATGCTGATGGCGGCGCTGTATGAGCTGCTGGAGGAATCCCGGAAGGCAGAGTTTATCGAGCGGATGAACGCGGTGCTCGGCCCGGATATCCGGGTTTGTGCCCAGGCGCGTCGGATGGCAGGGATCTCAGGCACTCACATGCAGGTGGAGGTCTTTGGACATGAGGAACATGTGCACGGGGAGCACGCAGACAGCAGCCACCACCATGAGCACTGTTCTTACGCCGCGGTCCTGGAGCAGATTCAGGCACTTCCGCTGCCCTCCGCTGTCCGCTGTCATGCCGGGGAAATCTACCGGCTCATCGGCGAGGCCGAGGCAAAGGTGCACGGGACCGATATCGAACAGATCCATTTCCACGAGGTTGGCTCTATGGACGCACTGGCGGATGTGGTGGGCGTCTGCCTTCTGATGTCTATGCTCGCACCTGAGCAGGTCATTGTCTCGCCGATTCACGTGGGCAACGGCACGGTGCGCTGCGCCCACGGCATTCTTCCGGTGCCTGCGCCCGCCACGGCCGAGCTGCTCACCGGGATTCCCTTCTATACGGGCAGTGTGGACACGGAGCTGTGCACCCCAACGGGGGCAGCGATCCTCAGGCATTTCGCCGCGTTCTTTGGCCCTGTGCCGGAAATGACGGTAAGGCGTATCGGTTACGGCTTCGGCTCAAAGGAGCTCCCGGTCTTAAACGCGGTGCGCGCCTTCCTTGGAGAGGCTTCGACATGCGGCTGCTGCGATCAGATTCTGGACATTTCCTGCAATCTGGACGACATGACCGGGGAGGCGCTTGGCCACGCCATGGAGCTTCTGCTTTCCGCAGGGGCTCTGGATGTATTCTGCATACCGATCCAGATGAAAAAGAACCGCCCGGGCATTCTGCTGCACTGCTTTTGTGCGCCGGAGAGGCAGGAGGAGTTTATCCGTCTGATATTAAGGCACACGACCACCCGCGGTGTCCGCTATCAGCTGTTTGACCGAAAAAAAATGACCTCCCGCATTGAGACCGTGGAGAGCTCCTTCGGCCCCGTCGCCAGAAAGGTCAGCGAAGGCTATGGAATTGTCAAAGCCAAGTATGAATATGAGGATTTGAGAAAAATTGCAGGGGAACAGGGCCTCTCCCTGCAGGAGCTGACAGAGCTCCTCACTGCGGGCGCCGGGTCACCTCAAGCGTGATCCGCTCCGGATTGCTGCGATACTGCTCCAAAATGCTCATCCACAGCAGATGCACATCGTACACCAGCATCTGTTCTGCCTGCACCGCATAGGGGGCTAACAGCTCCAGGCTGAAATAGCGGTTGCCGAGCGGGGGGAGGAAAATCATGTTGTGGGATTTTTGCTTTTCCCCGCAGGTGGATATTTTTTCATAGGTGATCATCAGGAACTCCTGACCACCGTGCACGCAGTGGTAGCACACAAAGCACTCGTCGATGATCCAGAGGCCCTCCTCCGACTCCTCGGTCGGCTTTGTTTCGCTGTCATCGTATTCTGTAGTCTGGCATAGAACATCCCAGACCAGCGCGCCAGCCTGCGACTCCTTGATCAGACTGTTAAGATTTCTCAGTAATAATTCTTCTTTTTTCAAGATATAGGTTCTCTCTCAAAACTTGCGCAGCGCGTCGCTGCCGTCATCCACGGTGTTCTCGATCCGCCGGATCTGCACATAATAGGAAAAATCGTCGTTGACCTTCACCTCACAGCGGTCGCCCACCTTGCGGCCAAAGATCGCCGTTCCCAGCGGGGATTCCCGGCTGATCAGATTTTTCAGCGAATTGCTGCGGACCGTGGTGACAATTTTGTAGGTTTCCGTCTCGTCGTCCTCCTCGAAGTAGACATCCACCGTGTTGTTCATCCCCACCTCGTCCTCCGGAGACTCTTCGGATATGATTTTGGCCGTCCGCACCATCTTTTCCAGATAACGGATGCGGCTTTCATTTTCGTTTTTAAACTGTTTGGCGGCCTTATACTCGAAATTTTCGCTCAGATCCCCGTGGGCGCGCGCCGTCTTGACATCCTCGAGCGCCTGCTTTCGCACCACGAGCTTTCGGTGCTCGATTTCCGCCTCCATTTTCTCGATATCCTTCTGTGTCAGTTCATCGTACATGACGTTTCCTCCATATATGAAATGTCCCTTCCGGGATATTTCCTGCAATTGGCCCTTCCGGTTATCCAAGCCACCCTGTCAGCCCGCACACCAGCACCAGCGCACCCAGGCCGATTCGATAGTAGCCAAACACCTTAAAATCATGCTTTTTGATGTAGTCCATCAGAAAGCGGATCACCAGAAGGGACACGCCAAAGGCTGTCAGCATTCCGATAATCAGGATCAGGGCCTCCTCCACCGTAAAGGAAAAGCCGAATTTGACCAGCTTAAGGAGGCTTGCGCCAAACATGACCGGGATCGCCAGAAAGAACGTGTACTCTGCGGCAACGGTGCGTGAAACTCCGATTAAGAGCGCGCCGACAATGGTCGCGCCCGAGCGGGAGGTCCCGGGAAAGATGGCGGCAATCACCTGAAAAAATCCGATCCACAGCGCCGTGTCATAGCCGATCTGCGCCAGCCGGGTAATTTTTGCGGATTTTCCCCGATGGCGTTCCTCAATAAAGAGAAATGCGAGTCCAAACAGGATCAGCATGACCGCTACGGTCTGGTAGTTGTAGAACAGCCGCTCAAACTGCTCGTCAAACAAAATGCCGATCACCGCAGCCGGAACACAGGACACCAGAATATGAAACCATAGGGAAAAAATGTCCGTCTTCACCCACGCGCCGACCCCGTCCTCTGCAAGCGGGCGCGCATTGTTCTTTTTTCCAAAGGGCCAGAGGCGGTTCCAGAACAGCACGACCACGGCGAGGATCGCTCCGAGCTGGATGACAACCTCAAACATCCGGTAAAATTCCTCGCTGACGTCCAGTGATACAAGCTCGTTGAGTAGTATCATATGTCCGGTGCTGCTGATCGGCAGCCACTCGGTGATTCCCTCAACCACCCCGAAAAGGATTACTTTTATGATTTCTAACAAAAATGGCGGCATACGGTTCTCCTGTCTGATGATTACTTATTTATCATTGTATTCCATCCGGCTTTATTTTATAATCGGGCAGGGAGATTTTTCGAGCCTGCCCGCCGCACGGCCCGCATCCGGCATTGCCGGAAATTTTCCTTTTGCAGGCCTGCGCATAAGCAAAAACGGCACCGCAATGCGGCGCCGTTTGTACTGTGCTCATCCGCAGATGGCTCCCGGATCAAGAATCAGTGCAATGCTGCCATCCCCGAGCTGTGTACAGCCGGAGAGTCCCTTCACCTTCTTGATGTAGGAGGGAATGGGCTTGACCACGATCTCCTGTTTTTCCCCGAGAGAATCCACAAACAGGCAGATCTGGCGCTGCTCCACCTCAATGATGACCATCATGCCGTCTTCCATCTCCTTCTTGTATTCCGGGAGATTGTACCACTCGCCGAGACGTCTCACGGGATAACACTCACCGCGGATCATCAGGCTCTCGACACCGCTCGGATCATGGATGATCATATCCTCGGTCACGCGCTTGAATTCCTTGACCACTCCGGTCTCAATGACAAAATTCTGCTGGCCGACCTGAAGGACGATGCCGTCAATAATCGCGAGGGTGAGCGGAATTTTTAAGTTCATGGTGCTGCCTACTCCGGGGGAGCTCTCAATGTCGAGGGCACCGCCGATTTCCTGCAGATTGGAGACAACGACATCCATTCCCACGCCGCGGCCGCTGTACTCGGTCACGTTCTCGTTAGTAGAGAAACCCGGCAGCGTGATGAGCTGGTAGACCTCCTTGTCCGCATAGGCCGAATCCGGCTTCGCCGGGTCTAAAATTCCGTTCTTTCTCGCCTTCGCGAGGATTTTTTCGCGATCGAGGCCGCCGCCGTTGTCCGTCACGCTGATCCAGACCTTGCCGGACTCCGTCTTTGCGGACAGAGTGATCTTGCCGCGCTCGCTCTTGCCCGCAGCGATGCGGTCCTCCTTGCTCTCAATGCCGTGATCGACGGAATTGCGGACCAGATGCATCAGCGGGTCGGAGATGTGCTCAATGATATTTTTGTCCACCTCGGTGGTCTCCCCGACCATTTCAAAGTCAATGTCCTTGCCCAGCTTTCTGGACACGTCAAAGACAATGCGGTTCATCTTCTGGAAGGTGTTGGTCAGCGGCACCATCCGCATGGACATGATGACGTTCTGCAGATCCGTGGAGATTTTTGACATCTCGGCCGCCGCCTTGTTGAAGTTATCCAGCTTCAGGCCCGGCACCTTGAGATCCTGATTCTGCAGCACCACCGACTCGGAGATCACGAGCTCGCCGATGAGATCCATCAGCATATCCATCTTGCCGATGTCCACGCTGATAAAGGCAGCCTTCTCGGCCTTCTTCGGCTTATCCTTTGCCAGCTTTTTGGACTGTCCGGGAGACTTGGACTCAATGACAAAATCGCCCGGCGCAGGCTTCTTTGACTTTGGCGGCTCCGCAGGCTGGTCGGCCGCTTCCTTCTCCGCCTTCTCCTCAATCGCCTCGACGCTGGAGTCCAGGTCAATCTGAGGCTGTGTGCTTACCCCGTCAAAACCGCAGCGGAAATCGTTCGCGCTGCACTCAAAGATATCCACCTTTTTGATGTCGTAGCCCGTGCGGATGATCTCGCGGAGCTGCTCCTCGGTGCTCTGCGTCTGCAGCAGGATTTTAAACCCATCCTCAATAATAGCATCCGCGCTCTCCTCGTTTGTGATGATATCCTCCGGCGAGTACATCATATCCTCCGCCACTTCCTTGAGCGCGTAGACGATCTTGTAGGCGTGGACGTTTGCCAGCTGGATCTCGGGAAAATACTCTAAATAAATGCGGTAGTAATGGCTGGAGGAGGCAGTCACCGCCGGAGCGACATAGTACTGCTGGGTCTCCGACTTAGGCTCCTCCTTCTTTTTTGCCGCCTTGTCGCCGGGCTTTGGGGGTTCCTCTCCCTTGATCTTGCAGAGAAACTTCTCCAGCTCCTCCAAAAGCTCTGTGGAATCCCCGTCCGGCTGCTCGCCGGCCTGAATTTTCTCAAGCTCCGAACTGATGAAGTCGGCCACGTCCAGTACGTGGGTCACCAGCTCCAGATGCGGTACATTGGTAGGATGCGACTCGCGCAGATAAAAGAAAACATCCTCCAGTTTATGTGCGATCTTCGTGATATCATCGAACATCATAATTGCAGACGAACCCTTGATCGTGTGCATCGCGCGAAAAATTTCGTTGATGCTCTCCTCGTCAAAGCAGCTTTCATCCTTCTGATCAAGAACGATCTCCTGCAAATTCTCCAAAAGCTGGCCGTTTTCAAACAGATACATTCCCAGCATATCGTCGGTGTTGAACTCTTCTGCCATGTCGTTCTCCTTTCCTTTGTAATTACTATACCAATCCTAATTTTTTGAGCGCCTGCTCAAATTTGTTCTGGTCGATGGGCTTGCCGGAGTACACCGTGCACCCCAGATCAAACGCCATTTTCACGTTTTTCTCATCATTCAGCGCCGTTGCCATGATTACCTTCGCCTGCTTTTCCTCCGGCACATCGTGCGCCTTCTCCAGATTGCGGATTCCGACCAGCGCCTGATATCCGTCCATTACCGGCATCATAATATCCAGACAGACCAGATCGTAGGGAGTGCCGTCCTCCAGCGCCATCATGTAAGCGTCCACTGCCTCCATGCCGTCCACTGTCACGTCGCAGTCGCCATACTTGGACAGGAAATTGGACATAAATTTCCTTGTGACAAAATCATCCTCTGCCAATAAGATTTTCATACAGTTTCCTCCATCTTCTGCATTTTGCTCAACAAACCATAAGTCCTCTTCGCGATATCCGTCAGCTTTTCCTGATATTGAACAGCACCGATGTCATAGGCGACCTTCGGCATACCGTAAACCACACAAGTGGATTCATCCTGCCCGATGGTCGGCGATCCCGCCTGACGCATTTTGAGAAGCCCCTTTGCTCCGTCTCCGCCCATTCCGGTCAGGATAATGCCGAGGGCATACCTCCCCGCGGCCTCCGCCACGGAATTGAACAACACCTCTACGGAAGGGCAGTGTCCGTTTACCTTCGGGCCCTCCCGACACTCGACCTGATACTGGTCGCCCTTGCGGACGACATACATCTGTCTGGTTCCGCCGGGGGCAATCAGTACGCTGCCCTGTGTCACCACATCGCCGCTCTCAGCCTCCTTGACGTTCACACGGCATTCCCGGTTCAGACGGTCCGCGTACATTTTGGTAAATCCGACCGGCATGTGCTGTACCACAACAACTCCCGGTATATCCGGACCGAAGTCCTTGATGACGGTCTCGATCGCCTCGGTCCCCCCCGTTGATGCACCGATCGCCACGAGCAGCCGATTGTCGATCCTTTTGCCCTTTAAGGTGTCCAGTGAATCCGGCATTGGCACGAATTTTCTCCTTCCTCCGCTGATCTGCGCATTTGCTGCAATCCGAATTTTTGCGGGTAGCTCTGTATTCAAAAAAATGTCCATCTGGCTCTTGTCTGTCGGCTGTGGTTTTGCCACAAAATCCACGGCCCCGGCGTTTAATGCGTCGAACACGGAGTCGCTCAGTGCGGAGATCACAACGGTCGGGATCGGATACTGCGGCATCAGCTTGCGCAGGAACTCTATCCCGTTCATGCGGGGCAGCTCCACGTCGAGTGTCATGACGTCCGGCTTGTAGCTCAAAATGGCATCTCTCGCCTGATACGGGTCTCCTGCAGTTGCAACTACCGTGATTCCCGGCGCTTTGCTCAGGCTCATCACCAAAAGCTTTCGGAAGACAATCGAATCGTCAACCACCAGAACTCTAATCGGTTTCATAGACCAAATTCCTTTCTTTTCTGCAATAAATATGAATACCCTGTCAGCGAAGCTGGCGTGCGATTTTTTTGCATATGTCAAACAGCGCTTCGTTGAACTTCACGCCTACGTCCTCCTGCATGATCGCAAGGGCTTCCTCCTTTGTGTAAGCGTCCCGGTATCCTCTGCGCTCGGTCAGCGCACAGAATTCACTCATCACGGATACGATCTGTGCGGGCAGCGGAATGTCATCCCCGGAAATCTTGCATGGATAGCCGCTCCCGTTCCAGTTCTCGTGATGATAATTGGCGATGTCAATGGACATCTGTATAAAATCATTGTAATCCTCCGCTTTGATGTCTCTTAAAATATCGGCTCCCAGCGTGGTATGCGTCTCCATCAGCGCCCGCTCCTGCGGAGTGAAGGTGCCCTTTTTGGAGAGGATATCTCCGGGAATCGCCATGTTGCCGAGATCGCAAAGCGGCGCCGCGATCCCGATCGTCTCCACAAAACTGTCGGATACCAGGCTTTCATATGCCGGGGAAAGCTGCAGGGCACGGGAAAAGATTTTGCAGTTATAGCTTAAGCGCTCCATGTGGGCTTCCTCGTAGTTCGCGTTCTGTCTTGCGATGCGGAGCATTGCATAGAGCATGCGCTTTTTCTCTTCCTCCATCTGGGCGAGCTGTTCGTTGACGGAAACCTGCAGCCGGCGGTTCGTCTCCGCCAGCTCGTGCATCGTGTGGTACAGCTTCAGATGAATTCCCACGCGGGCGCGCACCACTTCCGGAATGAAGGGCTTTGTAATATAATCCTCGCCGCCCAGGTTGAATCCGGCCACAATATCCTTGG
>CAZNQZ010000071.1:0-8367 GCA_964575245.1 uncultured Lachnobacterium sp.
CTCCGCGAAATCCGCCAGTTTTTCCAGTTCCATCGCGCCGATGGGCACGCACTCCGCAAGGGATGCGATGCCCGCATTGCCCGGCGCACAGTAAATTTTGTCCACCTTCGCGCTCTTTGCCACACACGCCACAATCGCGTGCTCCCTGCCGCCGCCTCCAACCACTAATACTTTCATGACTGTCTCCTTATTCTTCAATCTTCACATGCCCGTCCGCCACGGAAACCCTGCCCTTTGCTATCAGGTCGATGGCCCGGGGCAAAAGCTCCCACTCCGCCTGCTCCATTACTCTGCGCTGCAGCGTCTCGGGCGTGTCGCCGTCCAGGACAGACACTGCCTTCTGCAAAATGATCGGGCCGGTATCCGTGCCCTCATCGACAAAGTGAACCGTCGCGCCGGTGACCTTCACACCCCGCTCCAGCGCAGCCTCGTGCACCCTGAGCCCGTAGAAGCCCTTCCCGCAAAACGAGGGGATGAGCGAGGGGTGGATGTTGATGATCCGGTTGCGGTATCTGCGGATCATCTCCTCCGGCAGCACCACAAGAAAGCCCGCCAGCACCACCAGATCCACCGCGTAGGAATCCAGCTCTCTCAGAAACGCCTCGTTGAATGCCTCCCTGCTCTCGTAGTCCTTCGGGCTGACACACACCGCCTGAACCCCGTGCGTGCGCGCCCGCTCCAGCGCATAGGCGTCCCGCCGGTTGCTGATCACCGCCTCAACGGAAACATCCGCGATCCTCCCGCTCTCCACCGCGTCCAGAATCGCCTGAAGATTCGTCCCCCCGCCGGAGACACACACCGCTATTTTCAGCATAATGTCACGCCTTTCTCACCGTCAGTAATCCTGCCCACCACATAGGGGATGTCGTTGGCCGCCCGGATTGCCGCAAGCGTCCTGTCAACATCCGCCTCATCCACGGCCAGCACCATGCCAAGCCCCATGTTGTATGTATTGTACATCACCTGCTCCTCCACCTTGCCCTCCCGCGCCATCATGGGGAAAATCGCAGGAATCGGATAGCTGTTCTTCTCGATCACGGCATGTCTGCCCTCCGGGAGCATCCGGGGAATATTCTCATAGAAACCGCCGCCCGTAATGTGGCTGCAGCCCTTGACGCGAACCCCCGCATTCCGTATCTCCCGCAGCGCCTTCACATAAATCCGGGTCGGAACCAAAAGCGCCTCGCCCAGAGTCGTTCCCAGCTCGTTGATGTGCGTGCGCAGCGTCTGCTCCGTCATGCGGAAAATCTTTCGCACGAGCGAGAAGCCGTTGGAGTGGACTCCGGAGCTGGCAATGCCGATCAGCACATCGCCCGCCTTCACATCCGCCCCGTTTATAATATCCTTCTCATCGACGATTCCCACGGCAAATCCCGCCAGATCATACTCATCCTCCGGCATCAGGCCCGGATGCTCCGCCGTCTCTCCGCCGATCAGCGCACAGCCCGCCTGCTTGCAGCCCTCCGCCACACCGCTCACAATCATGGCGATCTTCTCCGGATAATTCTTGCCGCATGCAATATAGTCAAGGAAAAACAGCGGCTCTCCTCCGGCACATGCCACATCGTTCACACACATTGCCACGCAGTCGATTCCGATTGTGTCATGTCTGTCCAGAAGGAACGCGATCTTAATTTTCGTCCCGACACCGTCCGTGCCAGACAGCAGCACCGGGTTTTCCATGGATTTCATCCCCTTCATGGAGAACGCCCCGGAAAAACCGCCGAGTCCGCCCAGCACCTCCGGGCGCATCGTCCCCTTCACGTACTGCTTCATCAGCTCAACCGACCGGTATCCCGCCTCGATGTCCACACCTGAATTTTTGTAATCCATTGTCTCCTGTCCTCCTTAATACTGTTCGTATCCGACTTCCTGAAGCCTCTTGTTCTTCTCCGCCACATCCGCTTTCTGTTTCGCGGCGAACTGCTCGATTTTTTCCATGATCTCAGAGTCCGCCGTGGCAAGAATCCGGGCGGCAAGAATCGCGGCGTTTTTCGCTCCGTCGATCGCAACCGTTGCCACCGGAACACCGGGCGGCATCTGCATGATGGAAAATACCGCATCCATCCCCTGCAAATTTTTGCCGGAGAGCGGCACCCCGATAACCGGAAGCACGCTCAGTGCCGCGCACATGCCAGGCAGAGCAGCCGCCATTCCCGCTCCTGCAATGATGACCCTGATTCCGCGCGCGGCGGCACTTCCCGCCCACTCGGTGAGGGCTGCCGGATCGCGGTGCGCCGAGATAATGACCATCTCGTATTCGAGACCAAATTCGTCTAACATTTTTGCGGCTGCACTCATGATTTTTAAGTCCGAGTCGCTGCCCATAATAATTCCTACCTGTGGCATGATTTCCTCCTCTGCTGATTCATCATCGTTTCCCTAATGGCTCATTCAGTATCTCCGTACCCGGAACGACAAAGCGACCGTCCCTTATAATGTCTGCCTCAGTTCCGTCCTTTCGGATGACCGTGATGCGCGCCAGCTCGTCATAGGGGATCGTGATATCCGTGTGGCAGTTAAAGTACGCCTTGCTTATGTCCTCCTTCCGCAGCGCGGAGATTTCATTCTCACGGGCCACAATCGCCTTGCCGTCCGGGTTGTAGGTCATATTGTCCTCGTCGTAGGTGTAGCAGGTGTCCCCCACGGCAAAGTGGGGGCCTGTCTTTTCCGCGATCAGAATGGGCAGCTTATCCGCAATCCCGTACACGCGCGCCATGCGGTAGGCCGTCGTGTTTGTGCCGACCGCAAACTCTCCCATCGGAAGGGTTTTGTGATGAAACAGGACATTGTCCTCGATATATTTTCTGTTCTCCCCATCCGTGTCAAAATTTGTGCAGCCATAGTCCGCGATCATCCCGTCCTCAAAGTCCAGCTCCAGATTCAGGAAGTTCAGATCGTTCAGATAGACCTGCGTGACGTGCAGCTTTCCGGATGTTCCCTTAAGCACCGGGGAGGTAAACACCTCTCCCACCGGAATATTGACATCCGCGACACAGTTTTCAAACGCCGTCTCTTTCTCCGGATCGGCGAGCTCTCTGATTTTGACGTAGAGATCGGTGCGGTTTCCGTTGCAGCCGACAATATGCACGCTCTCAGCCGTGTCCAGAAGATCGATCAGGCGCTGCTGCATCTCCTGATACAGATTGTAATCCAGTGTGTTGATTTTCACGGTCTCTGCAAAAATTTCTTCGAAGTCCGCCCCGATGGACGGAACCGGGTAAGCGATGATCGTAAAGCTCCGCTCCTCGCCGTGAATCGCCTGATTGACCATGCGGCTGCTCGCTCCGGTCTCGTACACATCCAGCTCCCGCTGCCTGTCACTGTAACGGGGACGCTCCGGTTTCTGCTTTGGGGCAAACGGCTCCATTCCAAAGGTCTCAATGACCGCAGGCCCCGCGTATTTTGGCGCCTGGGCGCGGTATTGCTCCCATGTCGTCCGCTCCGCCTCAAGCCAGCGCTCCACCATCGCCTTGTCCAGCCAGAGCGCCCGGTCCTCCCTGTGGTCATACGCATACTGGCGATCCGCTGAGATCGCCCGGGGCGAAAGTATCGCATCCAGCCCCAGCTTTTTAAAGTTTCTCACTGCAGCCCGTACCATCCGCTCAAAACCGACCGGATACCGGATCTGCACGACTGACTTGATGCTTAAATCCTTTCCCGCAGCGACAAAGCCCATGCGAAAGCCCTCGGTAAAGGTGTCCGCCATCGCCTGAATTTCATCCTCCCCAAGACCTGCCAGATAACGGCTGACGCCGCGCTCATCCTCCCCGACGGGCAGGCCGTAGCGGTACAGACAGGCAGGATCGGCCAAATCCGCCCGCATCACAAGCTCCGCAATCCGGTTTTTCTCAGGGCAGATCATGCGCACAATCCGATCCTCGACAAAAACTTCCGAGTAATCATGCATAAAGGAGTAGATAATCGAGCAAATCTCCTGTGGATCAGTCCAAGCCTCAAAGCAGTTGCAAATCTCCACAAACAATTCCGCATAGATACAGACATATCGGGAATCCCCCTCGAAGGCCCAGTGGCTATTGTCATGAATTTTTGCACTCAGCGCGCACAGGAGGGGCCCGAATTCCCCGCCAAGCTTTTGGACGGCAAAAGCGGGATTCGCATAGCTGCTGTCATAGCCCTCGCCCTGAATATCGGAGAACAGGCGATCATGAAATGCCCTGCCTCTCCCCTCTGCAAGCTCCTCCAGCTCTCCCGACTCTGCAAGCCCCGCAATCTCTGCCTGCAGGAGCAGCAGCTCCCCGGTCCGCACAAAATACTCTTGATATTCCTGGGGCACGGACGCCGCCTGCTGCTCCACAAGCTCCGCAATCCGCCCCGTCACAAGCATAAGCCGCTCCGTCAACAATTCTCTGTCACTCATACCCAACCTGTAACAATTCTCCCTTTCTGTCATACCATCTGCTGATAACCCAAAACATAGATGCCGATCCAGCAGGCCGCATTCAACAGCGACAGGAAAAGCCCGATTCTCGGGAATCCGTGAAAGGAATCCTCCTCCGTAAGGCTCTTCGCCGCCAAAAAAACCGCAAGCAACCCAAGCAGAATCGCAAATACTCCGGCACTGCCGTAATACGCAGACAGCCCTCCCCCGCCCAAATAGGCGAGATACAAAAAAGCCACCAGCATCGCCAGCAGGATAAGGGACAGCACAGTTGCGGCAATTCCCCGCTTAGAGCGCGTCTTTTCTGTAAACTTGTAACCTCTTTGTCTTTTTCGTCTCACTTTTCATTCCCAGATTTTTTTACTTTTTCCCGCCTGGCCAGCCACCCCTGCAGCAGCAGATAGCCGAAAAGCCCCCCGATGGTGTTGAGCAGGATGTCGTCCACATCGAAGCTGCCCAGTCTGGACACCAGCTGCACCGTCTCAACAAGAAAACTGAAGGCCAGCGCTGTCACAGTGGTCGCAAACCAGTTTGGCCGGTTCCTGTGCAGGAGCGGCCAGCAAAACCCAAAGGGAAGAAATGCCAGCACATTTCCGAACAGATTCAGAAAAACCGCCCTCGCTCCCAGCACCCTGCGGTATTCCACAAACCGCCTGATTTCGCGGAAGAGTGTCAGATTATAGCGATATCCGCTGCTGCTCTTTGTCCGGTGCAGCGATTCCGCAAAGAACAGAAAATAAAACAACAGAAGCAAATATCCCGCAAACAGTACATACCAGAGGATCTTTTGTCTCTTCCCGTCAGCAGCCATACTGCCGGTAATACATGTCAATGGCAGACTTGACCGCATCGTCGATGACGATTCTGCCCTGACATTCACGATTGTACAGATGCTCCGTCACCTCCTGCATGGTGACGATCGCCCGGGCCTTTATCCCATATGTTTCCTGTATCTCCTCCAGCGCGCTCATTTTCCCGCCGGGACCGACCTCCATGCGGTTTAAAGACACCATCAGCCCCACAATCTCCACACGGCCCTGGGCCTTTATAATCGGGAAGGTCTCCTCGATCGACTTCCCGGAGGTCGTCACATCCTCGATGATGACCACCCGGTCGCCATCCTTCAGCTTGCTCCCCAGCAGGATTCCCACATCCCCGTGATCCTTCACCTCCTTGCGGTTGCTGCAGTAGCGGATTTCCTTTCCATACAGCTTCGCATAGGCAATCACACACGCCACCGACAGCGGGATACCCTTGTACGCCGGCCCGAACAGCACATCAAAGTCATCCCCGAAATTCTCGTGAATCGCCCTCGCATAGTATTCCCCCAGCCTCATGAGCTGATTTCCTGTCACGTAGGCGCCCGCATTCATAAAAAACGGGGATTTTCTGCCACTCTTTAAGGTAAAATCACCGAATTTGAGCACATCGCTCTCCACCATGAAATCAATGAACTCCTCTTTATAACGCTCCATACTGTTATTCTCCTTAATTCTGACCCAAATTATAAGTGATTCCGCTTAGAAAATCAACTGTTTTGTCAATCCTCATCCAGCCGCCTCGGCCCGTCACCGACCTCTACCACATAGAAATCCGCTGCATAGCCGATTTTTTTCTCATAGGCGCTGCCGACCCGCCGGATAAAATCCTCCACCGCATGATCCGCCACAATGCTCACCGTACAGCCCCCAAAGCCTGCGCCGGTCATGCGCGAGCCGATGACGCCGTCGATGTTCCACGCCTCCTCCACCAGCGTATCCAATTCCACTCCCGTGACCTCATAGTCGTCCCTCAGCGAAACGTGGGACGCATTCATCAGTTCCCCGAAACGCTTGAGATCATGGTTTTGCAGCGCGGCCACCGCCTGAATGGTCCTCTGGTTCTCATACACCGCGTGCCTCGCGCGCCTCCGGCGCACCTCGTCTTTGACCGAATTTTTACACTGCTCAAACTGCTCCTCCGTGAGATCCCCCAGCGCCTGTATCCCGCACACCGTCTGAATCTCCGCGAGCGCGGCCTCGCACTCGCCGCGGCGCTCGTTGTACTTGGAGTCGCCGAGCCCGCGCTTTTTGTTGCTGCAGGAAATCACAATTTTGGCATTTTCCAGCAGAATCGGTGAATACTCATAATCCAGGGTCGCCGTGTCCAGAAAAATGGCATGATCCCTCTTTCCCATGGCGATGGCAAACTGATCCATGATCCCGCAGTTCACACCGTTGAATTTGTTCTCCGAAAACTGGCCGATCAGCGCCAGCTCCTGATTCGTCACCGAAAAGCCGAAGAGATCCCGCAGGATATACCCGGTCAGCACCTCCACCGACGCGGAGGAGGACAGCCCCGACCCGTTGGGGATATTGCCGTACAGCAGAAGATCCATACCATGTTCCACCCGCATTCCCCTCTCGCCAAAGGCCCAGATCACACCCTTTGGATAATTTGTCCACCCCGCATCCTTCTGTGGACTCAAATCATCCAGCGAGGACTCAATCATGCCGAGGGCATCGAAATTCACAGAGTAAAAGCGCAGTCTGTTATCCGCGCGCTTTCTTGCTACTCCGTAGGTTCCGATGGTCAGCGCGCAGGGAAACACATGCCCGCCGTTGTAATCGGTATGCTCGCCGATCAGGTTCACCCTCCCCGGTGCAAAATACCGCCGGATCTCCCCCTCCCCTCCGAAAATTTCCTTAAATTTCACCAATATTTCCTGTTCTGTCATGTTCTCTCCTTCCCTGTGAACTGACGCTGCATATATCGTTTTCTACAAAAGCCTGACACATTTTACACCCCGCGAAACCGGAATGTAAACACTTTTTTCTCTTTCACATCCAACAGGTATTCCGGGTGTACTCTCGCGCCCCAGCTGTCATCTCCGGCAACGCCCATCTGCTGCTGCGCAATCCGCGCCACTGTATAGTGCACCGGAGGAAGCTCGTAGGCATGATGGGCATTCTCAATCTCATGGGGCGTGTGATGCAGCACATTGACCGACATCTCATCTCCGAAAAAGACTATACCCCTGCCCTTTAAATCTGTAATCTTCGCATAGCGCACCCCGCACTTGTTGCCGCACTCCTGCGGGACCAGATACTCCGCCAGATTGTCCCTCACCCTGTTGCGGTAAACGCCGATCTTTCCGCCCTTTCTGCGGTCCTCATACGTCTCCCCGCTGAGGCCATACCACTCCAGATTGTCATAGTCCGCATCCAGCGTAAACATCATGCCAAACTCCGGCATATCGCCGAGCCCTTCCACCGGGTCATAGCTGAGCACCACCTCCACCGTGCCGTCCGCAAAAACGCGGTAGCTCACGCTGCAGGCGCTCTCCGGCGTGGTCGGCATCACATAGCTGTAGGTCAGGCGGACACTGTCCGCAAGCTCCTCGATCTCCGGAACAAAATGATCTCCGCCCGACGTGAGGTACATGCTGGCAATCTTCCACTGCGCATAGCGCTGCGGCATACGGTTTCCCCTGTCATTGCTCACGGGGGCTCTCCAGAAATTTGGCTGCGGCCGGTTCACGAGCAGTTCCTTCCCTCCATACACATAAGAGATCATCCCGCCGCCGAAGGTGGAGAACATCGCGCGGAAAGCATCGCCGAATACCCCGATATTGTTGATTCCACGCACTACAGTCGGAGCCCCGCCGCAATGGTAAGGCTTCACGCTGCGCTTATAGATCTGTTGGCCGAAGGCCACCTCATGTCCCGCCTTCGCCCACAGCTCATCCTCCGCCAGCGTGAAGGAGACAATCACCGCAAACTCATACTCCCGGCCAAGGGACGCCGCCCCCGCCTGCAGGGAGCGCATCGAATACTCCAGTTCATCCGGCAGGTCGAACCACGCGTCGGACAGTGGCGCCACTGACAGCCTCTCTGACTCCCGGAACACTTCACGCCCGTCCGCCAGCAGAATTACGTGCGCGTCATAGTCCTCTGTGTCACGGAAGAGATTTTTATTGATGACGT
>CAZNQZ010000072.1:0-8269 GCA_964575245.1 uncultured Lachnobacterium sp.
AAAAGGCAGGTGAAAAAATGAAATTTTTTAAGAAAACACCGGAAGCTCCGGATGGCTACACCGTACTCATGAGCGATATCGAGCGAACCACCGCCGAGCTGCGCACCGCCTACGCTAATCTGGAAAACGTAGTGGAGCCGGATCTGATTGACTACTATATCTATCAGGCCAAAGCCGTGCAGGTGCGCTACAAATTTTTACTCGAGTGCGCAAAAAAATTAGAGGGTCCTCAAACGAAGAACCCTCTCTGAGTATCGAAATCCACATAGCTCTCGTTCAGGACGGCCCGGCCATACGTGATTCCCGCATAAACCTGCTGTGTGTTGCGCATCAGCGGGCTGCTCCTGTCCTTTCTGGCCGCCTCGATAAAGGCCGCCTGCAGCCGTCCCATGATCTTCTTTGCCTCATCCACACCGTCCGGGCGCGCCTGATACAGCACCTTCGCGAGCTCATTTTTACAGAACACATAGAGCGCATACAGATTTTTGGCGATATCGTATGCGAAGTCCAATGCCCCGATCAGCTCGTCGAGGGTCCGCTGTGCCCCGCGGACCGAGCACTTGAGCGCCTGACGATCCCCCAGCTCAAGAGCCTGCTCAATATCATTGGTGTATGCAAAGAAAATATCGTACATAATCACGATCATCTCGCCCTGATTGCACTGGCTGAGGCGTCGTGTAAAGTCTTTTTTCAAGCTGTTATCCATGACGCACCCCCACTACTGCAAGAGCGACAATACCTGCTGCGGTATGTCGTTTGCCTGCGAGAGCACAGAAATCGCCGCCTGATCCAGCACGCTCTGCTGGGTATATTCTGTCATCTCCTCCGCCATATCGGTATCCAGAATATCGGAGTACGCGCTGGTCAGATTCTCCTCGGTCTCCGCGAGACTGTTCGCCGCATATTCCAGACGATTCTGGAACGCGCCGATCCGGGAACGGATACCGTTCAGCGTCGCGATCGCCTCATCCAGCGTATCCATCGCCTTCTCCGGCCCCTTTTTCACCGTCACATCCACCTTATCCAGATAGAGGCTCTTGGCGGACACCTCGGGAATCCGCACATCCATCTCCTGATACTGGTTCGCACCGATGTCGGTCACATCAATTTCAACCTCCGTGAACAGTGCCGTCCCATCCTCCGGCTGGTCAATCATGAAGTCAATGGAAAATCCGCCCACATCCGTCACACACACGCGGTTCCCGTTCGTGGACGCGGTAGCCGTCGTGGAAAAGCCATCCGTCGTGGTCAGGGTGACCTCAACATCCTTCCCCGCCTTTGTCACCTCGTAAAGGCTGGTCTTCTCGTTGAATTTCACTCCGTCCACGCCGTCTGCCATGCCCATGGATTCCGCCAGCTTCTTGCTGACCTCGACGACGATCTCCTCCCTGGAGCCGTATTCCCTGGTCCCAATATCGTACTGGCCGCCCGCATTCCTTGTGGCCACACAGCCCGCCTGCTCCGCCGTCTGACGAAGCTGCTCGAAAAAGGCCTCCTCGTCCATGTCCTTGCTGTAGAAGAATGTCACGTCATTGATCGTGACTGTCCCGTTCTCGCTGGCGCCGACAGGCGAGGGAAGCGTGAACTTTCCTCTCTCTGCGGGCGCGTCGATATCCATGTGATAGGTATCCGGAGGCACACTGTCAGACACAGCCATCCGAACCGCCTGCTTTGAATACACACGCACATCCGAGGAACCGTCCAAAAGCGGCTTGGTATTGTACTCTGTGTCGGAGGAAACGCGGTCCACCTCCTCTGCCAGCTTATCGATCTCCGCCTGAATGCTCTTGCGGTCGCTGTAGGAGTTTATGCCGTTGGCCGCCTGCACACTCAGCTCGCGCATGCGCTGTAGCATGCTGCTGACCTCATTTAAGGCACCGTCCGCAATCTGCAGCACGGACTTTCCGTCGACTGCATTCGACTGCGCCTGATCCAGCGCATCAATCTGCGCTTTCATTTTGTTTGAAATTGCCATACCTGCAGGATTATCCCCCGGACGATTGAGCTTATAACCGCTGGAAAGTCTCTCCATGGACGCGGTCAGCCGGTTTTCTGTGCGAAGCAGCTGATTATTTGTGATAACAGCAGACATGTTTCGATTGATTTTCATACAATAGTCCTTTCCAAAGCAACTATAATTTGAGCATCCATGCCTACCATTTGACAATCCCTGTCAACTTATCTGTTCTATATATCGTCCTTTCTGAAAAATTTTTAACCTCATGGCAAGTATAATTTGCAAAAATAGGGAAAAGGTATTATAATGTTAACAATTCGTGATAGCATTGGAAAAAACAAGGAGGAAAATACACATGGCCAAGGTTACAGGAGATACCATGATCGGAGAACTGCTTCAGATCGACGAGAACATCGCCCCGCTGCTCTTAAATATCGGCATGCACTGTCTGGGCTGCCCGTCGTCCCAGATGGAAACCATCGCGGAGGCCGCCATGGTACACGGCATTGAGCCGGAAGATCTGGTGAATGACATCAACGATTTTCTGGCGAACAGTCAGGCATAACTTAAAAGCGGCACACCCGGACAGGATGTGCCGCTTTTTATGCGCAGGCCCGCAAAAGGAAAATTTCCGGCAATGCCGGATGCGGGCCTGCCCCCATTACAGTCTGGCAAGTATCTGCAGGGCATTGCCCTCAATAATCTTTTTGCCGTGCTCCAGATAATACGCGCGCAACGCCGGCGTGTAATGGCGCTGCCGCCCATACTCGCAGATGATGTTGCAGACCTTGTTAAACTCCTCCGGCGTGTGGCCGCTCTTGTGGACCATCAGAAGAAACAGATTCCTTTTCTCGTCCTTAAACAGATCGTTCTCCCCGTCATAATAGCCCATCAGCACCCGGCTCAGCCGCTCCGCTGTCTCAATCCCCGCAAACTCAAACAGCTTCGTGATATCCGTGATCACGCTGATATTCTCCGGAGGCACCGCCGCGACCGCACCGTCCTGCGCTTTACTCTGGCGCTCCTCTTCCTTTCGGATCTTGTTGAACAGCCCGATAATATCGTCTGCGCCTTTCAGCTCCATATTCATATTGTCCGCTGCCACTACGGGCAAAAGATCCTCGTCGGGCTCAGAAAAGCGGGAAAAGCGGATATCCAGCTCCTCCGGATACTCCACCTTCGTGATCACAAGGATCAGGGATTCCGAGGATAAGGGAATCGCCTCCACCATCAGCGGAAGATCGTCGGCATCAAACCCGAACTCATAGTTCGCCTGTTGGATCATATCCTGAAACAGCACCTTCGCCTTCTCGGAACCGTATACAAACTCCCTGATATTTATCTGCCGATCTGCCAGATCCTGCTTAGTCAGCGTACAACGGATTTGGTTTTCATTTAACTTCTCAAGCTTCATTTGCTCATATCCTCACCTTGTCAATTAACCGTAAGTTACAGTCATTATAATAAAATAATCACGGCTTGTAAAGTTCACACGCGCAAAAATTAAAAAATTTCAAAAAATACTTGCAAAACGCAAACAGGTGTGTTATAAGTGTATGCATGAGATGCATCCTTTGCCCCAGAGGAGCATATGACAATTAAAAACAATACCATCTTGTCCGGTCGCTACGAGCTGATACGAACCCTCGGCGAGGGTTCTGACGGAACCGTCTATCTGGCCAGACATCGATCTTTAGAGTTAGAACGCGCCGTCAAGGTCTTTCCCAAGAGGTCCGGGGCGCCTTCACTCTTCGCAATTTCGGAAGCGAATGTTCTAAAGGCCATCCGCCATCCGGGTATCCCCACGATTTATGATTTTGAAGAGGATTCATCCTGCTACTACCTGGTGGAAGAGTATATCCGCGGCGAGTCTTTGTCTCATTTTCTGCTTCATCAGCAGTCGATTTCCCGAAGCCTGTTTTTCCGGTTTTGTGAACAGCTATGCGAGATTTTTGCATATCTGCATACCCTGTGTCCCAGCCCGATCCTCTATCAGGATCTGAAACCAGAGCACATCCTGGTATGCGGTTTGCAGCTGAAGCTCATTGATTTCAGTGTCTCATCCTTTCTCGCGGACTCCGGGGACGATTTCCGACATTTTGGGAATACTGCCTTCAGCGCACCGGAGCTTGCCGCCAATTGTCCGGCGACACCGGCCAGCGATATCTACAGCATCGGGCGGATCATGAAATTCCTGTCCGGCTATGTGGACACCGCACTATCCCAAAATATCCTGACTATTATCCAGAAAGCAACCAATGCAGATCCGGCACATCGATATGAAACGGTGGATGAGCTGGCCTCTGCAGTTCAACAGGCCAATGATAATAACGGCAGGATGCATCTCAGGCAGACCATCGCAGTCCTCGGAAGCTTTTCAGGCTGCGGAGCCACACATATTGCAATCGCTCTCACCTCCCAGCTTAACGCACTGGGGCGCAGAACTGTATACTGCGAGGAAAACGACTCGAACAGTCTGCGCAAGGCAGTTCCCCATATGCGCAACGCCTATGAGGAGGAGGGCTGCTACATCTGCGGGTGTTTCAAAGGCTACCCCCGATACGGGGAGGGTGTCGACATACGCTGCCGTGCTGCAGACACAGCAGTGAAAGACTACGGCTGCAGCATTCCCGACTCGCTGGCGGCTGCGGACCTGATTCTGTACGTCTGCGGAGGGGGATTATGGCACCGGAGTGATCCCGCCCTGTCCCCGCTTATATCGGGGCAGCCCGAAGGCCGCCTGCGGGTTATCGCCAATCTGTGTGACAAAAAATCTGCCGTCTACTTTGCCAGACAGCACAACGCCCCGGTATATCTGTATCCGTTTGACCCCGATCCCTTCGGGCCCAGCGCGGATAAACGGCGTTTTGCTGAATGGCTGTCTTACCGGAAAGGAGGCAGGGGATTATCTTTACACATGCAAAACCTTGCATACCGCCTCCGGGAACAATAGGAGTGTGCGGGACAGGCGAAGGCGTCGGCGCTACGCATCTGTGCATTGCAATTGCAAATTATCTGTCCGGCAGGTTTTATTCAGGCACTGCCTATCTGGAGATGAATACCAGCCATGAGATCCGTACCCTGGCGGGTAAAACGGACACCGGCACATGCTTTCATCACCAGCGGGTTGTGTATTATCCGGATATGACCGTGTCCAGTGCACAGGAGATTGTCAATTGCCGTTTCAGATATTACGTGCTGGACTTCGGCTGTCCCAATCCCCACACATTTCCTGCGTTCCTGAGGTGTGACCGCATGCTGGTCATCGGCTCTGCAAGTCCCTGGAAAACGGAACAGTATCAAAAATTTACAGAACAGGTCCGGAGATACCGGTTCAGAGAGGAGGAATGTTTATACATGGGCAATTTTACAGGAACAAAAAAAGATCTCCGTCTGCTGTCCCGCAATCTCGGAATACGCATGGTCCCCGTGCCATACTTTCCCAATCCGTTTCAGGTAACTTCCTCATACTTTGGTTTTTTAAATGAGATTTTATCAGGGAAAAATTAATTTATCACGAAAGGAAGGCCACATGACACTACAGCTGCTTATTGAGTATAAGCCACAGGATTACAGTGTTTTATGCGTGATCTGCATTCCCGGGAATACGGATTGCTCAGCCCGGTTGGGAGGTGATGCCGCAGGGATATGAAAAACAAATTTATTTGTAACTGATGTTTAATTCTCTGATGAGGGAGCCTTAATGCAACTGTTTCTTCTATGGAAACGCTGATTAAATCATCGTTTCCTCAGAGCCTCCGGCGGATGCGCACGGATTTGCTTTGGAATTTGCTGCTCCGCAGCGCAAATCCGGCGCGGGAAACGCTTTAATCAGCGTTTCCCTATAAATTTAAGAAACAATCCTGTATACAGAGAATAATCAAAATAATGGAATCTGTATGAATCATGCATAGATCCGATGAAAAAAAGAATGGGGTCGGGGCTGCCAACGGCGGCCCCGCATTTTATTGCAGAAAAATTATCTGTCTCTGGACATTGGCCCAATCTGCGCTATAATAAATAATATGTTGAAAAATGGGAGGTAGCATCTTGTGAGACTATTTGTGAGAGATAAAAATTTTTACAGAAACACGGCAGCCATCGCCATCCCGATCGCGCTGCAGTCCATGATCACCATCGGCGTCAACCTCATGGACAATATCATGGTGGGAACGCTGGGTGAAACCACAATAAGCGCGGTGGCGCAGGCCAACCAGTTTGTCACGCTCTACCACATCTGCTGTATGGGCATCGGCATGGGCGCAAGCGTGTTGGTTTCCCGCTTCTGGGGCATGAAGGATCTAGTGTCCCTAAAGAAAGCCATCACCATCATGCTCCGCTTCTGCGCGGGCCTGGGCGCTCTCTTTACGCTGGCGACCATCTTCGTCCCGGATCTTCTGATGAAGCTGTACATCGACGAGGCGGACGTCATCGCCCAGGGGGTCCTCTACTACCGCTACATGATTCCCTGCTACCTGCTGCTGGGTCTCTCCCTGACCTGTACCATCACACTGCGCAGCGTAGGGCAGGTCCGCCTGCCGCTGTTGACCTCCATCGGTGCATTTTTCCTAAACGTCGGCTGCAACTACATATTTATTTTCGGAAAATTCGGCGCCCCGAAAATGGGAATTGAGGGTGCCGCACTGGGCACGCTGATCGCAAGAGCCTTTGAGTTCCTTGTAATCTGCGGATATTTCTTCTTTTATGACCAGCGGATTGCGTACCGGTTCCGGGATCTGTTTATGAAATGCCGCTCCCTTCTGGGAGATTACATCTCCGTCAGCCTCCCGGTCTTTGTGTCCGACACCCTGCTGGCCCTCGGCAATTCCGCCATCGCCATCGTCATGGGAAAGATCGGCAAAAGCTTCGTGTCCGCGAACTCCATCACGGTCGTCACCCAGCAGCTGAGCACCGTCCTGATTCAGGGCATCTGTCAGGCGGGCAGCATCGTCACCGGACACACGCTGGGAGAGGGGAACAAGGAAAAAGCGCAGGAGCAGGCATGGACTTTTCTCATGCTGGGCGCGATCATCGGTGCCATCGGCGGATTCATTATTCTGGCTGTCAGCGGCCCGGTCATCAGCTTCTACAACATTACCGACGAGACCCGCGGGATCGCATTCCAGCTCATGGCGGCCATCGCGCTGATCGTCATGTTCCAGTCCATGAACAGCATTATGACCAAGGGTGTGCTGCGCGGAGGCGGCGATACCAAATTCCTGATGGTCGCGGATATCCTGTTCCTGTGGATCGTGTCGATTCCGCTGGGAGCTCTGGCAGGGCTCACCTGGCACATGAGCGCGTTCTGGGTTTACGTGTTCCTAAAGCTCGACCAGATCATCAAAGCCGTCTGGTGCATCTTCCGATTAAAGAGCGGCAAGTGGATCAAGACGATTCAGCCACAGAAGTCCCCTGCTGACGGGAGCTGATCCTCTGTTGTTCCCTGTGATGCTGCAGGGTGTAGAGCTGGTAATATTTTCCATGCGCCCCCAGAAGCTCCCGGTGGCTGCCCTGTTCCACGATCCGCCCATGAGACAACACAATGATCTGATCCGCGTGCTGGATGGTGGACAGACGGTGCGCCACCACCAGCATCGTGCCGATATTTTTCATCTTTTCCATGGAATCCTGAATCAGCTGCTCCGTCTCCGTGTCGATATTCGCCGTCGCCTCGTCCAAAATCATCACGGACGGCTGATGAATGATCGTCCGCGCAAAGGAGAGGAGCTGACGCTGCCCTGCGGAGAAATTGTTTCCCCGCTCTCTCACCGCCTCGTCCAGTCCAGCTTCCAGCCGGTCAATAAAATGGCTGGCGTTCACATATCGGCAGACCTCCATGATCCGCTCATCCTCTATTCCCTCCTCCCGCAGGACGATATTGCTGCGAATAGTCCCCGAAAACAGGAATACGTCCTGCAGCATCTGCCCAAAGTGCCTGCGCAGGGACGAAATTTTGATCTTGCGGATATCCATGCCGTCAATCCGTATTTCCCCCTTCTGAAACTCATAATTCCGGCAGATCAAAGACAGTATCGTTGTTTTGCCGGAGCCCGTAGAACCCACAAACGCAGCCGTTTCCCCCGGATTCACATGGAAGGACACGCCGCGCAGCACCCACTCCCCCGGCACATAGGCAAACCAGACATCCCGAAACTCGATCTCTCCCCTCACCGTGTCAAGCTCCACGGCGTCCGCCTCATCCACAAGCCCCGGTTCCATATCCATCAGGGAAAACACCTTCTCCGCAGAAGCAAAGGCCGACTGCAGCCAGTTAAACTGCTCCGCAAGGCTCTGGATCGGGTTGAAAAACTT
>CAZNQZ010000073.1:0-8266 GCA_964575245.1 uncultured Lachnobacterium sp.
GGAGGATTTGAGGAGCGGAAATGTCACGTCGGTCACCGTGATGCAGAATCGTGAGATTCCTACCGGAAGTCTCAAGGTGACGTTTAAAAACGGCAGCCAGCAGTCCCTCTATGCATCGGACGTGAACGAGATTCAGACCCTTATGGAGGAAAACGGGTACTCGGACTATGCCGTCATTGATGTCCCGCGCGAGAGCTGGCTCATGACGCTGCTCCCGTATCTTCTGATTTTCGGCGCACTCTTTATCCTCTTTGTCATACTCAACAACAATGCGGCGGTCAACAACAGCGGCGGAAAGATGATGACCTTTGGGAAGAATCGCGCAAGGCTGGCCACTGAGGCGGAAAATACCACGCGCTTTGACAATGTGGCGGGCCTCCGGAAGGAGAAGGAGGAGCTGGAGGAGATCGTAGATTTTTTGAAGGAGCCGGGAAAATATACAAAGCTCGGAGCGCGCATCCCAAAGGGGATGCTTTTGGTCGGGCCTCCGGGAACCGGAAAAACCCTGCTTGCCAAGGCGGTCGCGGGGGAGGCGAGAGTGCCGTTTTTCAGTATTTCCGGTTCCGACTTTGTGGAGATGTTTGTCGGTGTCGGAGCGTCGCGCGTCCGGGATCTGTTTGAGGATGCGAAGAGAAACGCGCCGTGTATCGTGTTTATCGACGAAATTGACGCGGTTGCAAGGCGCAGGGGTGCCGGCATGGGAGGCGGCCACGATGAGAGGGAGCAGACCTTAAACCAGATGCTCGTGGAAATGGACGGTTTCGGTGTCAACGAGGGCATTATCGTCATGGCGGCGACCAACCGCGTGGACATCTTAGACCCCGCGATCATGCGCCCGGGGCGGTTTGACCGGAAGATCGTGGTGGGAAGGCCGGATGTGTCAGGCCGCGAGGAAATTCTGAACGTGCATGCGAAGAATAAGCCGATCGGAGAGGATGTGGATCTCAAACAGGTGGCGCAGACGACAGCCGGTTTTACCGGTGCGGATCTGGAGAATCTTCTGAACGAGGCGGCGATTCTCACTGCGAAGGAGGGGCGTGCCTTCATTACGCAGCCCGACATACAGAGAGCGTTCATTAAGGTAGGAATTGGCGCCGAGAAGAAGAGCCGGGTCATTTCCGAGAAGGAAAAACGGATTACAGCCTTCCACGAGGCGGGCCATGCGATTCTCTTCCATGTGCTGCCTGATGTGGGGCCGGTTCACACCATATCCATCATTCCGACCGGAACCGGTGCAGCCGGGTACACGATGCCGCTTCCGGAGCGCGACGAAATGTTCAATTCCAAGGGGCGGATGCTGCAGGAAATCGTGGTGGATCTGGGCGGCCGTGTGGCGGAGGAGATGGTTTTTGACGACATTACCACCGGAGCCTCCCAGGATATCAAGCAGGCAACCGGGATTGCGCGGGATATGGTGACGCGCTACGGTATGTCGGAAAACATCGGCCTGATCTGTTACAAGGATGACGATGACGAGGTATTCATCGGGCGGGATCTGGCACACGCCAGAAGCTACAGCGAGGGCGTGGCCACCGCGATTGACGCGGAGGTCAAGCACATCATCGACCGGGCATACGCGGAGGCAAAGCGGCTGATCGGGGAGCACAGGGATGTGCTGGAGCGTTGCGCGCAGCTTCTGTTAGAGAAAGAAAAGATTACGAGGGAAGAGTTTGAAGCCCTCTTTGAAGCACAGCCCGCCTGAGATCAGGGGGCTGTGTGGACATGCTCGGTGAGCATCGTGTGGATGACGCGCTGACAGTATGCGCCGAGGTGTTTCTGATCCTCCTTTTCCAGCTCGCTTGCGAGGATCGGTTTCCCGTAGACCAGAGTGACTTTTGTGCGCCTGATCCACGGGAAATGGTTTTCAAAAATATCCGCAGTGTTGATTAGCGCCATGGGTATGATTGGACAGCCTGATTTCTGAGCGATTTTAAAGGTTCCCTCCTTGAAGGGGAGCAGGCTCAGGGGATCGGTGCTGTCCTTATTTCTTGTCCCCTCGGGAAAGACGCAGATGGAAATGCCGGATTTTATTTTTTCAATGGCCTCCAGTATGACCTTGATGCCCTGTTTCGGGTCGTCCCGGTTTAAGAACAGGCAATGGAGCCGGCGCATGACGATTCCGAGGATCGGCACCCGGTCCACGCCGTCCTTTGAAATATAGCCGGTCGGTCGGGGACAGCGGGCGTAAGTGATTACGATGTCAAAATTGCTGCGGTGATTTCCGATGTAGAGAACCGCCTGATCCTTTGGGACATTTTCCTCGCCGATTACGTTGAGACGGATTCCGGAGAGAAAACAGACACAGCGGAATCCCCACTGGACGATCCGAAGCTGACAGATTTCGGAAACCTTCGGATTGAATTTGCGGATGAGCCAGTCAACTGCCAGAACGGGAAGGCCGAGCACGAGAAAAAAGAATACATAAATTATGACAGCAATTGTTCGCATATTGTTCTCCCTTCAGAAATCAATTCTGGCAATCTTATCCTGCAGGCAGGAACGATTTCCGGTTTTTGCCCATGATATTTTATATAATGATACCACGAATTGCTCCCGCAATTCTACACCCATTCGGACTCCGTTATTTTCCAAGGAAAATCACTGCGTCCTCATGTGTGTGCGGGGCACTAAACCAGCAATCTTATCCTGCAAGCAGGAACGATTTCTGGTTTTTGCCCCTGGTATCATTATATTATACCAAAATCCAGAATAAAATCAATAAATTGCGCGTAGGATAGCATAAGACTTATTTGGAGATTGCTATGGAAACAGTCAGGCACGGCAGATACATGGCAGTTTTGCTGCTTCTTCTGGCCGTCGGCACGCTGCTCACAGGCTGCGTGATACGGCAGGGAAGAGAGAAAATCGCGGATCTGGAGTACACGGTGCTCAGGCCGGCAGAAATTCCGGAGACGCTTGCGGCACAGATTGAAGCGAAAAAGGAGGCTGATTTTACACTGACGTACAGCGATAACGAATTTCTGTACATAGCCAGAGGCTACGGGGAACAGGAGACAGGCGGCTACAGCATTCAGGTGAAGGCGTGTTATCTGGCGAAAAATGCGCTCTGTGTCTCTACGGTTCTCACCGGGCCGACGCCGGGAGAGCAGGTGAGCACGGCCCCCAGTTATCCCTATTTGGTATTGAAGACAGAATTGAGGGAGGAGCAGGTGGTTTTTGATTAACTGATTTTTCTTAACAGGTACTTTTGGACTATTGTCAACAAATTGAACCTTTGTTATACTCAAGATACTAGATATTGTATTAATCTAGAATATACGACGCAAAATAGAGGAGGGCAATATGGAACAGTCATTAATCGGGAAGGTTCGTGCATCTGTCAGGCGCCAGTGCGGAAGTCGTGTTATGATCCAGTTGGACCGTGGACGAAATAAGGTTGACATTCAGGAGGGCGTGATCCAGAAGACATATCCGAGCGTGTTTACGGTGCTGATCGATGATGAGCGCGAGGAGAATCCCCCCCAGTTGCTTTCCTTCAGCTATACGGACATTATCACAAAGGATATCCGCATGAAGCTCTGCTGATAAAGTGGACGAAATGTGGAATAAAAATCCCTCGCTTTGCATAAGTATTTTTATACCGATAGCAAAGTGAGGGATTTTTTGTGGAATTAGAAAAGCAGATACTGAAACAGAATACCTTAACATGCAGAGCATTTGCCCAGATCACTTTGGATGACGACTGTATCGTGAAGGACAATAAGCCGGACGTGGTCAAAATCATACATACCCGGGGAACCGTGAGCTTTGAGGAGACAAAGATTACGAATCAGACGGTGTGGGTGACCGGAAAGCTCCGGTTTGTCGTGCTGTACCGGAGCGACGACCGCGAGGGGAAGCTGGAGAGTCTGGAAGGAACCGTGGATTTTGGAGAGAAAATTGCCATGGAGGGCGTGGATGAGACCGATCATGTGAAGCTCGTGGGGCAGCTTGCGGACCTTGCGATCTCCGCGATCAATTCGCGCAAGCTGGCAATCCGCGCGCTGGTGGAGATCACCGCGACCGCGGAACGGCAGGGCGAGGAGACGATCGTCGGCTCGATACTGGGGGAGGCGGATGTGCAGCAGCGGCAGGAGGAGAAGGAGATGCTGCTCCTTGCTGCCCTGGATCACGACATCATCCGCACACACAATGAAATCAATCTTCCGGGCTCTAACCCGAATATCAGCAGGATGATCTATCACAACGTGGATATCCGGAACCGGGAGACGATTCCCGGCAAGGGGCGCGTGCAGCTAAACGGAGAGGCACACGTCGCCCTTCTCTACGGCGCGGATGACGGACAGCTGGTCTGGTTTGAGACAATGGTTCCGTTCTCGGGTACAATGGAGTGTGCGGCACAGGAAGAGCAGTCGCTGTGCTGGACCTGCGTCTCGCCCGCGGAGATTGTGCTGGAGGCGATCAATGACTATGACGGGGAACTGCGCACGCTGTCGCTGGATATGACCTTTGAGGCGGATCAGAAGGTGTGGAACGAGGCGAAGATCTCCGTGCTGTCGGACGCCTACGCGCTGAAGAAAAAGCTGACCCTGCAGAGGCAGAGGATGAGTGCCTTCTCGCTGCTGATGAAAAACGTGGCGAAGCTGCGCCTGTCCGAGCAGCTGACCATCGACGAGGGGCAGGAAAAAATCCTGCAGATCTCGAACGCGGAGGGGAGCATTCAGGTGGACAGTGTCGAGCCTGTGGACAACGGGTTGTCAGTGGAGGGGCTTTTGATCTTACATATCCTGTACACGACAGCGGATGACGGATGCCCGCTGAGCCATGCGTTCGCACAGGTGCCGTTCTCTCAGATTATCGACATTCCGGGGCTTGTGGCGGATGAGCACAGGATCTGCTACGAGATGGAGCCGGGAATCGATCAGCTGCAGGTGAATCTGTTGGACAATGACCGCTACGAGGTCAAGGCATCCATCAGTCTTTCAACCCTTGTGCTGACCGAGGAGAAGTTTGAAAAAATTGTGGATGTGCAGGCGCAGGAGCAGGATGAGGAAATGCTGGAACGCCAGCCCGGACTCACCGGATATATCGCACAGGAAGATGAACAGCTCTGGGACATTGCGAAGAAATATCACACGACCGAGCAGGAGATTATAGAGACGAACGGATTGAAGAATCCGAAGCTCAAAGCGGGAGACAAAATTCTGATTGTGAAATGCGTCGGGTAGGGAAGATTGAGGCCAAAGGAAAGGCAGAGCATAGGCTCTGCCTTATTTTGGGCTAAAAACATGTAAAAAGCAGTAGAAAATTTTGTGAAATGTGGTAAAATAGAGAGAAGACTGAACACAATAGAGGAGGCGTGTATGCGTATACATAAAAATAGATTATACAAGCGAATCTGTTCCGTAGCGGTGATTGGCGCGTTGGCGGCGACACTGGCGGCGGAGGCGAATGTTCCCTACGCCCGGACGCCGGAGCAGATTCGCGATCAGGCAAAGGACGATCTGCAGCAGAGCAGCCAGCAGATTGATGATATCAAGGACAGTCAGGCGGCTGTAGAGAAGGACATCAGGAAGACGGCTGCGGACATGAACGCGCTGGTTGACAAAATGGAGCAGCTGGATCAGGACATCAGGGACAAGCAGGCGGCCGTAGAGCAGGCGGCGGACGAGCTGGTCAAGGCGCAGGAGACGGAGGCGAAGCAGTATGAGGCGATGAAGCTTCGCATTCAGTATATGTATGAGAACAGCACGGACAACTCGGTGCTGACCGCGATTTTTAAGTCCAACGGAATCAGCGAGATGATCAATCGTCTGGAGTATGTCAGTGACCTCTACCAGTCTGACCGCGAATTGATGGAATCCTACCAGACAGCAGTGCAGATGGTGGAGGACTGGGGACGCCAGCTCGCGCAGGAAATGGATAATCTGCTTGCACTGCAGGAGGACTATGAAAAGCAGCAGGACAAGCTGCAGGTTTTGATGGCATCCCTCGAGAAAAAGAAGGATGACTATGCCGTGCAGCTCGCCAAAGCCCAGGACGCGGCGGAAAAGTACCGGAAAATGATTATCGAGCAGGAGCGCATCATCCGGGAGCGCGAGGCCGCGGCGGCGCGTGAGGCGGCAGCCAAGTATGAGGGCGGCGGAACCGGAAAGGGCGGGCTCGGAAGCGACGCGTACTTAAAGGATGCGAGCTATAATCCGGATTTTGCCACGAATGTGTCCAATACAGAGCTTGTGAACTATGCGCTGCAGTTTGTGGGGAATCCTTACCGGTGGGGCGGCAACAGCCTGACCAACGGCTGCGACTGCTCCGGCTTTGTACATTTGATCTACCAGCATTTCGGCATCAGCACGCCGCGCTATTCCCAGTCGTTTAAGACAGTCGGGCAGCCGGTTGCTTATGAGAACATCAAGCCCGGAGATGTCGTGGTGTATCCGGGGCATGTGGCGATCTATATCGGCAACGGCCTGATTGTGGAAGCGCAGTCCACCAGAGCGGGTATCACGAGGAACCGTTCCGTGAATTGTCACACCATTACGGCTATTCGCAGGCTGCTGTAGGAGATACCGATGAATGCCCGGATGAAACGAAAGTTTTTCATTACGCTGGCGCTGGCCTGCGTAGTCGTGGTGCTCGTTGTCTATCGGGAGACGACGGCGGGCACAAGAGGAAAGCTGGATTATGCCTCCTCGCTGGATCAGGTGGCCGCTGTGGTGAACGGCGAGGAGCTGACCCTCCGCAGGCTTGCGTACTATGTGGCATATGAGGAGGCGCTGGTGGAGAAGCAGGCCCTAATCTATAATCCTGAGAATACCTCACAGTATTGGAATGTTCATGAGAAGTTTGATTTTATCCGTGTGAAGGCGCGCGATACCGCCCTGCAGATGGCGATTCACGATGTCATTTTTTCCAATATGGCGGATGCGGAGGGCGTGACGCTGGATGAGGGGGAGGAGGAGCGGCTGATCTTTGAGCAGACCAATTTCTGGCAGGATCTCGTGGAGGATGAAAAGACGGAGGGTCTTGGGGTTGTCAGGGAGGATATTTTTGAAAGCATGAAAAGGGCCGCCCTCGCCCAGAAATATCAGAGTATCTATGAGCAGATTAACGGCGTGGCCCCAGGAGCCTGCGATATTGAGAAGGAGGATTACCTGGCGCTGCTTGCCGATCAGGATTATGAGATTCGCACGCAGCTGTGGAGGCGTGTCCCCTTCGGGGACGTAACACTGCAGCATTGAATGAGGTGCACCGAAGGGGTATCTCCTATGCAGATCACTCCGCGAAGCGGAATTTCATGTGATCTGCTCTTTAAAAGAAAGGCAGAAAAATGAGAGCAGGAAGTGTCAACAAGGGAGGAACAAAGTGGGCGGGTGCTGCCCGTAATATACAGGCGAAGCCGCAGTTTATCAAGCTGGGGAGAAATGATCCCTGCTGGTGCGGCAGTACGAGAAAGTACAAAACCTGCCATGCTGCTTTTGATGACAGACTTACCATTCTGGCGGAGCATGGGCACACGGTGCCGTCGCGCAATCTGATTAAGACCCCGGAGCAGGTGGAGAAAATTAAAGAGAGTGCAAAGATCAACATCGCGGTGCTTGACGAGATTCAGGCGAAGATCCACGAGGGCATGAAGCTCTCCGAGATTGACAAAATCGTCTATGAGATGACGACAGATATGGGCGGAATACCGGCTCCCCTGAACTATGAGGGCTATCCCTACAGCGTGTGCACCTCGGTCAACGATCAGGTGTGCCACGGTTATCCGTTGGAGGAGCGGACGCTGCAGGAGGGAGATATCGTCAATGTGGACTGTTCAACGAATCTGGGAGGATATTTTTCCGACTCCTCGCGCATGTTCTGCATCGGGCAGGTGAGTCCGGAGAAAGAGCGCCTGGTGAGGGTGACGAAGGAGTGCGTGGAGAAGGGGCTTGCGGAGGTGAAGCCCTGGGGTTTTCTCGGCGATATGGGGCAGGCGGTGCACGCCCACGCGTTTGCGAACGGCTACACCATTGTCCGGGAGATCGGAGGCCACGGCGTGGGCCTGCAGTTCCACGAGGAACCATGGGTTGGCTACAACAGTGTGCGCGGCACGCAGATGGTGATGGCGCCCGGAATGATTTTTACCATTGAGCCGATGGTTAATATGGGCAAGGTGGAGATCTATGTGGATGATGACAACGACTGGGAGGTGTACACGGAGGACGGGATGCCCTCTGCCCAGTGGGAGATCATGGTGCTTGTCACAGAGGAGGGACACGAGGTGCTTTGCTGGTAGCATGTGAAGGGGAAAAGGAAAGATAGG
>CAZNQZ010000074.1:0-8260 GCA_964575245.1 uncultured Lachnobacterium sp.
AAACATGATTGATGAGAAGCCTGCCTTGATGCACTTGTAGCATCCGTCATAAGTACCATGGTCTAAGTGAAGCGCTACCGGAACGGTGATTCCAAGGCTCTTGTCCATCGCCTTAACCATCGCTGCAACCGTCTCAAAGCCTGTCATATACTTGCCGGCGCCCTCGGATACGCCCAGGATAACCGGGGAGCCCAGCTCCTGTGCTGTGAGAAGTACGGATTTGGTCCACTCCAGATTGTTGATATTGAACTGGCCGACTGCATAGTGGCCCGCCTTCGCCTTTTCAAGCATCTCTTTTGCAGATACTAACATTTGATTTTCCTCCTATATCATATAATTTTTTCCATTATACTACTTTTTTTCCAAAAAAGGAAGATTCTCCTCAACAAAATATTGACACGCGCTCTTTGAGACAGCAGATGTTGACCTCGGTCTGCTCGCCGCCGAACTCTCCGTCCCGCGTCCACGCTACCGGCTTATCCGACAAAATCTTTAGCCTGTCAGTCTTGAAGGAATAGATGAGATCCGAATCGTCAATCCTCCGGGTGAGGCATCCCAGGATTTCATTGAGCTCGATCGGATTTCGCGGCTTTTTGATGAGTGTCACTTCAAAAAGACCGTCGTTCAGGCTCACATTTTTTCCCGTCATCCCCTTAAACCCGCCCACGGACACGGAATTGGACACCATGCCGTAGATGAACTCGTCGCAAAAACTTTTCCCCTCGCTCTCGACCGTCATTCTGTGAGCTGGAATCTCGTGCAGGGATTTCATTCCCTCCATAATATAAGCCAGATGTCCGAAAATATTCTTGAGCTGCTGGGAGGTTTTGTAGGAGACCGCCGTAAAGAGCCCAAACGCCGCCACATAGACGAAATAGTCCTCATTGAAGGAGCCGACGTCGCAGGCAAAGGGTGCCTTTCCCACGGCAACAGCAGCCGCCTTCTTCATATCCTTCGGGATGCCTAAAGACACCGCAAAATCATTGGTGCTGCCGGCAGGGATGTAGCCGAGCGTGGTATTTGAGCCGCTCTCGATCAGTCCGGTGACCACCTCGTCGAGTGTCCCGTCCCCGCCGCAGCAGACAATGCGGCTGTAATCCGCCGCAAGCCGCGCCCTGTTCCTCGCATCCCCGCGGCACTGCGTGACATACACCGTCACGTCAAAATGCGCCTTTATCATAATGTCCAGAATGCCGATCAGATGATTTTTAATCAACCCCTTGCCGGAATGCGGATTAAAAATAAACAACAGTCTCCGTTGTCCTGCTTCCTCTGCCATCCAAACTCTCCTCCCCTACAGTTCCTCCGCCAGCTCCGAAATGCGGTGCAGCCTGTGATTCACGCCGGACTTGCCCACCGGCGGGTCCAGATAAGACCCCAGCTCCATAAGCGTCGCCTCCGGATACTCCAGCCTCAGCCGGGCCACCTCGAGCAGGGGTTCGGGGAGGCTGTCAAGCCCCCTTGCTGCCTGTATCCGCCGGATATCCTCAATCTGCCGGACCGCCGCGCCAACCGTCTTGTTGATGTTGGCCGTCTCACAGTTCACCTTGCGGTTAACCGAGTTGCGCATCTCCTTCAGGATTCGGACATTCTCCAGATTCATGAGGGAGACACAGGCCTCCATCACATTGAGCATATCCACGATCTGAGAACCCTCTTTGAGGTAGACCACATAATGTCCCTTGCGCTCCACAATCCGCGCCTCCGTCTCAAAGCCGTTCATCAGCCCCTGCAGCTGCACGGCCTGCGCCATCGTCCTGCAGACAATTTCGAAGTGATAGGATTTCTCCGGATCGCTGATGGACCCCGCCGCGAGAAAAGCACCGCGGATAAAGGCGCGCTTGCAGCAGGTCTGCTGAACCAGAAGGCCATCCACCGTCCCATGCTCCCTCCACTTGAGGGTTGAGAGCACGCGCATACTCTCCCCGCGGCTCATAACCGTCCCCACATCCAGCTGAAACGCTTTTTTCATCAGTATCCGATATTTCTCCCTAAATCCAGCATTCTCGGCGTTACATACCAGCAAACCGTCCTCAACACGGCCCTCGAGCTCCAGCATGCCCGCCAGCTCCGCCAGCTGGCAGTGTCTGCTCTTTGGATACTGCCGGAACAACTCTGTCTTTACATCACTGGAAAACGACATACTACTTTCCTCTTTGCGCATCCTTTCCGATATCGCGATGTTCAATCTTCAGCCCGTACTCCGCCTTTCCCGCCATATGCTTATACAGCTCGTTGGCCAGCGTGACCGAGCGGTGCTTGCCGCCGGTACAGCCGATGGCGATGACCAGCTGATTCTTTCCCTCAGAAATATAATTAGGAATTAAAAATTCAATCAAATCAGAAAACTTCTTCAAAAACTGTGCCGCCTCCGGAAACTGCATGACATACTGCTGAATTTCCACATCGTTCCCGGTCTTGGACCTCAGCTCGTCTATATGGTAGGGGTTTGGCAGAAAGCGCACATCCATCACGAGATCCGCGTCCTCCGGTATCCCGTATTTGAAACCAAAGGAAAGGATCGTGACAAACAGGCTCTTATAATTCTCATTCCTCACGAAGATCCGTTCCAGCTCAATCCTGAGCTCCCGCGTCAACATGCGGCTGGTGTCAATAATATAATCAGCTTTTAATTTTAACTGTGTCAGTTTTTCCCGCTCCCTGGCAATCCCCCTGTCCACGCGTTCTCCCTGCGCCAGCGGGTGCGCCCTTCTTGTCTCCTTGTAGCGCTTGACTAGAACGCTGTCCTCTGCGTCCAGGAACAGGATCTCACAGTGCGCATCCTTCTCCGCCAGCATTGCGGATATCTCATCCACGCGCTCTAAGCCGTCTCCGCTGCGCACGTCCGTGCCGATCGCTATTTTTCGTTTCTCCGCGCGAAAGGTCATGCCGAAATCCACCAGCTTATCCAAAAGAGGAATCGGCAGATTGTCGATACAGAAAAAACCCATGTCCTCCATCATTTTCATGGCGGTACTCTTGCCCGCTCCGGACATTCCCGTCACAATCACCAGTCGCAGATGGTTCATGCTCACTCCCCCTCCCGCAAATTACATCCTCAGTTCAAAAACTCCCCGGCCATCCTCACCTCCGGCTCCAGCCGCACGCCGAAACACTCCTCCACCCGGTCCGCGACATCGCGCATGAGCTGTCTCACATCCGACGCTGTGGCGCCTCCCCGGTTGATGACAAAGCCGCAATGCTTTTCCGACACCTGTGCCCCGCCCACCGTGTAGCCGCCCAGACCGGCGTCCATAATCAGTTTCCCGGCGAAATACCCTGGCGGGCGCTTAAATGTACTCCCGGCGCTCGGATACTCGAGGGGCTGCTTTTTCGTCCGCTGCCTGGCAAGCTCCGCCATGCGGGCCCGTATCGCCCCGCAATCTCCCTGCCGCAGCTTAATCCTTGCCTCCACAACGATATAGCTGTGGTCTGGAATGCAGCTTTTCCGGTATCCAAACTCCAGCTCGCCTGCGCTGAGACAGCGCGCATTTCCCTCCATATCCAGCACCGTGACCTGTTCGACGACATCCCGCATCTCGCCGCCGTATGCGCCGGCGTTCATCACGACCGCACCGCCGAGATTGCCCGGGATACCCGCGGCAAATTCCAGGCCGCTTAAAGCCGCGGATGCGGCCGCCTGTGCGACAGCTGCCAGCATCGTGCCAGCCGCCGCCACAAGGCTCTGCCCCTCAACCCTTACCCCGCTCATCTCTTCGCCGATCTCAATGACCAGACCGCGGATTCCGCCGTCCCCCACCAGGAGGTTGCTGCCGTGTCCGATGAACATCACCGGAAAGCCCACATGGCCCGCAAGCCCGATCAGGGGCACCAGCTCCTCTCTGCGCGGTTTCGCATAGTACTCTGCAGGACCTCCGATTTGAAAGGTCGTATGCCTATCCATTGGTTCCTCCGCCGCGAGAATCAGATGCGGCAGCCGCTCCGTGACCAGTGCCCGAAAATCATCCATTTTATGCTTCCTTCAGGAATGCGATATAGCCGAGCAGCGCCTCGTACAGATCCGCCTTGCTGATAATCTCCCAGGGCGCATGCATATTCAGGACTGCCACTCCGCTGTCAATCACATTCATCCCGTAGTTGGCCAGAATATAGGCGATGGTGCCGCCGCCGCCCTGATCTACCTTCCCGAGCTCCGCCGTCTGGAAGGCAACTCCCGCGTCGTCAAAGATTCTGCGCAGCTTTGCCATATACTCTGCGTTGGCATCATTGGAGCCGCTCTTTCCCCGGGAACCGGTGTACTTGTTGAACACAAGACCCTTGCCGAAATATGCCGCGTTCTTTTTCTCCATCACGGCCGGGTAGTTCGGGTCAAAGGCTGCGGACACATCCGAGGATAGCACTTTGGAATTTTTCATGGCGCGGCGCATTGCCAGCTCGCTGTATATTCCCATGAGGTTCATCACCTCCGCCACACAGTTCTCAAAGAAGCGGGAGTGCATACCTGTCGCTCCCACACTGCCAATCTCTTCTTTGTCAACCAGAAGGCAGACGCTCGTGTACTCCGGCTGCTCCACCTTAAGCATCGCCGCAAAGGACGGATAAGCGCACACGCGGTCATCATGCCCGTAGCCCATGATCATACTGCGGTCAAATCCGTAATCCCTCGCTGCGCCCGCCGGGACGATCTCGATCTCCGCGGAAAGGAAATCCTCCTCGTCGATCCCGTACTCTTCGGAGAGAATATCTAAAATGTTTGCCTTTACGCGCTCCTTTTTGTCCTTCTTTTCCTCATCCTCCTCCGATTCCTGTGCGGGGATCGAGCCAATCAGCACATCCAGGCTCTCGCCCTCGATCACCTTCGCCGCCTTCTTCTCCAATTGCTCGGAGGAAAGATGGATCAAAAGGTCACTGATTCCGAAAACCGGGTCCTGCGGCTTGTCGCCGATATTGACTGTCACCACAGTCCCGTCCTTTTTGCAGATGACGCCGTGCAGCGCCAGCGGCAGCGTCACCCACTGATATTTTTTTACGCCGCCGTAGTAGTGCGTATCCAGAAGTGCCATCTCCGTATCCTCATACAACGGCACCTGCTTTAAATCCAGCCGCGGCGAGTCAATGTGCGCCCCCAGAATGTTCATACCGGCCTCCAGCGGCTTCTGCCCGACGATAAACATCGCCAGACCCTTGCCCATATTGCAGGCCACGATCCGATCCCCGGCCCGTACCGGTTCGCCGGCGGCAATCAGCTCGTCGAGATCCCGAAAGCCTGCCGCCTTCGCGTCAGCATACAGCCGCGCCGCGCACTCGCGCTCCGTTTTACAGTCTGAAATAAAACGGCGGTATTCCTCCGCAAAGCGGAACACCTCCTCCCGCTTGTCCCCTTTGGGATATTTTTCCCACACATTTTTCTTTTCCATATCAATTACCTCACTATTCGTCGTCTTTCTGCTTTGTCATATTCTCCTGTACTCTGCGGTACAGCTCCTTGGTCGCGTTATAACCCATTTTTTTCTGCCTGTGGTTGACAGCCGCCGTCTCACAGATGACGGCGAGGTTTCTCCCGGGACGGATCGGCAGGGAATGACACACTACCTTGGTTCCGAGATACTCGGTGTACTCCTCCTCCAGCCCAAGCCTGTCATAATCCGCATCCTTCTGCCAGTCCTCCAGCTTGATGACCAGATCGATCGCCTGCTTTTCCTTGACGCACTCCACGCCGTACAGCGCCTTGACATCAATAATGCCGATTCCCCGCAGCTCAATAAAATGCCTCGTCACATCAGGGGATGTCCCGACCAGCATGTGCTCGTTGATTTTGCGGATTTCCACTACATCATCCGTCACCAGCCGGTGCCCCCGCCGGATCAGCTCCAGCGCGGCCTCGCTCTTTCCGATCCCGCTGTCCCCGGTGATCATCAGGCCCTCGCCGTACACATCCACAAGAACGCCGTGGATCGTGATGCAGGGGGCAAGCTGCTCACCCAGCACATAAATCAGCTCCGCCATAAACTCCGAGGTTGGACGCGCTGTGCCCAAAACAGGCACTCCGTACTGCTCCGCCAGCTCCAGCAGGATCTGTCCCGGCACCAGATCCCTGCAGAAAATAATGCAGGGAATTTCATACTGCAGAAAGTCCTCATACCGCTTTCTCCGGTCGCTCTCCTCCATCTGCTGGATATATGTGTACTCCACATTTCCCATAATCTGAATCCTGGATTCCTGAAAATGCTCGAAATATCCGGCAATCTGCAGCGCCGGACGGTTGACGTCACTGACGAATACCCTGCGCTTTCTCAGATCCAGCTTGCGGGTATAACATTTCAAATCCAGAAGCTCCGCTATCTTTGCCACACTGACACTGTTATTCGGCATGTACAATCCCCCATTTATTTTATTATTGCAATCCTCGGTCTATACCTCTTTCGCAATTCTACCACAGTTTTTCTTACATATCAATGATTACGTGCGGTGCAAAAAATCGTAGACGCGCTCCGCCACCCGGCGGTTTAAACTCTCCGTCTGCGCCAGCTCCTCCACTGAGGCATTTTTCATATTTTCCAGAGACTGGAACCGCCGCATCAGCGCCTTTCGCCTCGCAGGCCCCACACCCTCGATCTCATCCAGCGCGGAGTGCACCTGGGATTTGCTGCGCAGGCTCCTGTGGTACTCGATCGCAAAGCGGTGCGCCTCGTCCTGAATCCGGGTGATCAGCTTGAATCCCTCGCTGTGGCGGTCGATCGGAATTTCCACATTGTTGTAATACAGGCCCCGGGTCCGGTGAAAATCATCCTTCACCATGCCGCACACCGGGATGTCCAGCCCGAGCTCCTCCAGTACGGAGAGACACACATTGACCTGCCCCCTGCCGCCGTCCATGAGGATCATGTCCGGAAAACGGGTAAAGCTGCCCACTGTCCGCTGCAGCTCCTCGTCCTTTAACTCCTCCGCCTCCTGCAGCCCATGAAGAAACCTGCGGGAGAGCACCTCCCGCATAGAACCATAGTCGTCCGGCCCCGTGACAGTCTTTAACCGGAATTTCCGATAATCGCTTCGCTTCGGTTTCCCCCGCTCGTAGACAATCATGGAGCCCACTGTGTCAAACCCGCTGATATTGGAGATATCGTAGGCTTCCAGCCGCTCCAGCCCGCCGATCCCCAGAAGGGATTCCAGCTCCTTCACCGCGCCGATGGTGCGCCCCTCCTCCCGCTTGATCCGCTCCTTGTCCTGCCCTAAGACCAGCTCGGCATTTTTTGCCGCCAGCTCGACAAGCTTTTCCTTCATCCCTTTCTGCGGAATGAGAATCGACACCCTGCGGCCGCGCTTTTTCGTCAGCCACTCCTCCAGAATTTCAGCATCCTCTATCGGCTCCTGCAGCATGATGGAGCGCGGGATAAAAGGCGTCCCGGAATAAAACTGCTTGACAAATTCCGTCAGGATATCCCCCCTCTTTTCCTCTGTCCCGACCCGCACATGAAAGTGGTCGCGGCCAATGATTTTGCCGCCCCTGATGAAGAACACCTGCACCACCGCGTCCACGTCGTCGCTCGCCAGCGCGATGATATCCTTGTCCTCCCCGTCCGTGTTCGTCACCTTCTGCTTCTGCGCAATCTGCTTCACGCTGTTTAAGAGCTCCCGGTACTCAATGGCCCGCTCAAACTCCATCTCTGCGGACGCCGCGTTCATTTTATCCTCCAGATCACGCAGCACAGCCCTGTAGTTTCCGTTCAAAAAATCCAGCACCGCGCTGACGCGCTGCGCATACTCCTCCCTGGAAACACCGCCCTGACAGGGCGCCGCGCACTGGTGAATATGGTAGTTTAAGCATGCCCGCTCCAGTCCGATATCCCTCGGAAGCACCCGGCTGCAGGTTCTGAGCTGATAGATTTTATTGATGAGCTCAATCGTGTCGTGCACCGCTCCGGCACTGGTGTAAGGGCCGAAATAGCGCGATCTGTCCTTCTTCATCTGACGGGAAAAAAGCACGCGCGGGAAATCCTCCCCGACCGTCACCTTGATATAGGGGTAGGTCTTGTCATCCCTCAGCATCGTGTTGTACTTGGGCGTGTGCTCCTTGATCAGGTTGCACTCCAATACCAGCGCCTCCAGCTCCGAGTCCGTGACGATGTACTCAAACCTTGCAATGTGCTGTACCATCTGCCTTTTTTTGATGCCCTCGTCATGGCTGGGCTGGAAATACTGCCGAACCCGCTTACGGAGGCTCAGCGCCTTGCCGATGTAGATGATGGCATCGCTCCTGTCATGCATAAGATAAACTCCCGGCTGATCCGGGAGTTTCCTC
>CAZNQZ010000075.1:0-5020 GCA_964575245.1 uncultured Lachnobacterium sp.
GGACACACAATCTTCCAAAATAATCACACTTCACCAATTATACATAGGTGAATCCTGTTTGTCAACCGGAAAAACAAATAATCTTATTAAACTTTATTTCACCAGCATCACCGTCTCGCGGCAGATCGCGAGCTCCTCGTTCGTGGGGATGACACAGACCGTGACCGTGGAATCTGCAGTGGAGATTACCTTGTCCTCCCCGCGCACCGCGTTTGCCGCCTCATCCATCCTTATGCCCAGATAGCCCAGATAGGCAAGGATCTTCTCCCGGATAAAGGAGGTATTCTCGCCGATGCCCGCCGTAAAGGCGATGGCGTCCACTCCGTTCATCGCCGCCGCGTAGGCGCCGATATATTTCGCCACACGGTAGGCAAACACCTCGCAGGCGTCAGCCGCCCGCTGATTGCCCTCCTTATACGCCGCCTCCAGATCCCTGAAATCACTGGAGACACCGGATATTCCCTCCACGCCGGACTTTTTGTTCAGCACATTCATAACGCCCTCAATGTCCAGCTGCTCCTTCTTCGCGATAAACTCCATGATCGCCGGGTCGATATCGCCGGAGCGGGTTCCCATCACCAATCCCTCCAACGGAGTGAGCCCCATGGAGGTGTCCACGCACTCCCCGTTTTTCACCGCGCTGATGGAAGCTCCGTTGCCCAGATGGGCGACAATGATTTTTGAATTTTTTAAATCTAAATTTAAAAATTCCGCGCAGCGCTTCGACACAAAGCTGTGGCTGGTTCCGTGAAATCCGTAACGGCGCACCTTGTACTTCTCATAATACTCGTAGGGCAGGCCGTACAGATAGGCCTTCTTTGGCATAGTCTGATGAAATGCCGTGTCGAACACGCCGACCATCGGCACCCCCGGCATCAGCTCCTGGCAGGCGCGGATGCCGATGAGATTCGCCGGATTGTGCAGCGGGGCAAGCTCGTTGCACTCCTCCACCTTCGCCAGGACCTCCTCCGAAAGAAGCGTCGAGGCTGCAAATTTCTCTCCGCCGTGCACCACGCGATGGCCCACCGCGTCGATCTCTGACAGCGCGGACACCGCGCCGCTCTTCGGATTCACCAGCGCATCCAGCACCATGCGGATCGCTTCCTTATGGCTCGGCATCGCCGCCTCCGTAATCTCCTTGTCCAATCCTTCCCTCTGGTACACCAGCCGCCCGTCTATGCCGATCCGCTCGCAGAGCCCCTTTGCCAGAACCTCCTCCGAGTCGGAGTTGATGAGCTGATACTTTAAGGATGAGCTGCCACAGTTAATCACTAATACGTTCATAATATCCCTCTCTTTTCTCCCGGCCTGTATGGCCGGATATAAAATGATTATATCCCTTTTTTCCATTTTCTGCAAGCGCCGGCCGCCAGCACGGACAAAATCAGAAGGCTGATCCACTGGGAGGTGGACAGCCCCAGCCAAATCCCCCGCACAATGTCCCCGCGCCAGAATTCCAGCACAAAGCGCAGCAGGCTGTAGGCCAGTAAATAAACAGCCAGCAGATGCGGGCGGAGCCTCTCCCGCTTTCCCGCGGCGAGCAATGCGATGGCAAACACGAACTGTCCCCCCGCCTCAATGAGCTGTGTGGGAACGAGCGGAACCCCGTTCGGCGCATAGAGCGAGTGTGAAAATACCACGGCGATCGGGCCATCCGTCTCCTTTCCGTAGCAGCAGCCCGCAAAAAAGCAGCCCAGCCGCCCGAAACCGGCAAACACCGCAAGCCCCGGCAAAAGAAGCGGCAGATAGTCCCGCAGCTTCACACGGAACGCCTTTGCCCAGTAATAAGCCATGAGGATGCCTCCGGACAGCCCTCCGTAGAACACCATCCCGCCATTGATGTACTTTAAACGGAAGGTCGTAAAATCCTCCGAAATCAGGTGCAGATCCGCCTGGACGCTGGGGATCTGGATACAGCCCTGCAGATCCCGGATCAGCTCCGGGAAAACCTGTATCAGATAGAAAACTTTGGCACCGATCAGCGCCCCGACCACTCCGAGGGTAAAAATATAGACGGCATTCTCTCTCTGCGGGCCCCGGCGGGGGGCGCAGATGGCAATCAGCGCAAGGGCAGCCAGAAAACCGAGGACCGCCATCAGGCCGTAAGCCGGGATTTTCCTTCCCAAAATTTCAAATATCGGATTCATAAGCCCAAAAAATCAGTGCAGCAGACGCCGCACTGACCCTCTCTACCTCTTCATTCAGATTACAAAGTGTATGCCGCCTCCCCGATTGCCGCAAGGCAGCCGACACACAGAACGCATGTGACAAAGAACAGCGCGCCGCCGATCGTACCGATCAGGCTGAGCACAAATCCGGCCGTGCGGATACCTCCGACAAAACCGCTCTTTTTCGACATGGACGCCAGCACCAGGCCGACAATACCCATGATGAGCGAGAGTATGGTGGTAATCCCGAAAAACCAAAACACAACCGATACGATACCAAGGACAAGACTGGCCACCGCCTGATTCTTGCCGGGTACTGGAACATTACTCTGATCCATCACTAACTCCTCCTCGTGTAAAAATATGTTTTTTAAATGTTATCATATGCGTATGAGCATTGCAAGCAATTTATGAATTCCTTCTTTCCTTTTCAAATTGACGTGGTATAATGAGCTGATACGAGGGCCAGAGGCCAGGAGGGATATCCGTTTATGAACGTTACCGGAATCATCGCAGAGTACAATCCATTCCACAACGGACACGCCTACCACCTGCGGGAGGCAAAAAAACAGACAGACGCCGACTTTCTCATCGTCGCCATGAGCGGAGATTTTCTCCAGCGGGGTGTCCCCGCGATCGTGGACAAGCACACGCGCGCCAGAATGGCACTTTTGTCCGGAGCGGATCTCGTGCTCGAGCTCTCCGCCCCGTGGGCCACCGGCTCCGCCGAATTCTTCGCCTCCGGGGCAGTCCGCCTTCTCGCCGCAACGGGCGTCGTGCAGAGCATCTGCTACGGAATGGAGGCCCCTGCGGCGCTCCTGTGCAGCGCGGCGTCGTTTCTGGCATGTCCGCCTCCCGCCTTTGAGCGGACGGTCAGCAGTCTTGCCAGACAGGGAATGTCCTATCCGCGCGCCAGACAGGAGGCGCTCGTCCTCTCGCTCCCGCAGTATCCGCCAAAGGAGGTGCGCGCCTTCCTCTCATGCCCCAACAATATTCTCGCAATTGAGTATGAGAAGGCGATTCTGCGCCAAAACACCGGGGGCAGCGACAGGCTCCACGGACTCGGCATCCGCCGCGTCGGGGACGGCTACCATGAGACAGACATTCGGACCTGCTATGCCTCAGCCACTGCCATCCGCAGACTGCTCCTTCCTCCCAAGGGTCCCCGGGCCTGCCCCGCCGAAGCATGTGATCCGACCCAAAGAGAGGCCCTCTCTCCCGTGCTCCCGCCGCACTGCCTCACGCTGCTGGAGCAGGCAGCGGCACAGGGCCTGCTCATGGACGCGGACGATTTCTCCGAGACGCTCTTCTCGCGCCTTCTGCTGCTGCAGTCTCCGGGCTACTCCGGCTTTATGGACTGCACGGATTCCATATCCCGCAGGATTGCGGGACATTTGAACCGCTTTATCTCCTTCTCGCAGTTTGCAGACCTCATCAAGACGAAGGATGTCACCCGCACGCGCGTCAACCGCGTGCTGACCCATATTCTGCTGAATCTGTACCGGGAGGATTACGCGCAAACAACAGTTCCCTATCTGCGCGTGCTCGGCTTTTCCAGACGTGCCCTGCCGCTGCTCTCCGAGATAGACAAAAAGGCATCGGCCCCCCTCCTGACGAAGGTAGCCGATGCCTCTCACAGGCTTTCCGCGCCCGCCATGCGCGCACTGCACACAGATCTTTCCGCCGCCGATCTCTACTGCGGCATCCGCCGCATCAAAAGCGGCCTGTTCCTGCCCGACGAATACCGCACAGGGATCATAATTCCATGAGGATCTCGCGCGCCAGCTCTTCCTCGATGGGTCTTGCGAACACGCCGGGGGAAAACTCCACCACGCCCCCGATTCCCTTCTGGAGCACAAAGCGCAGCCTGCCGTCCCGCACCTTTTTGTCGGTGTAGAGCTTTCGGAGGAGTGCCTCCCTGTCGATGTATTCCGGAATCCGGGTGGGAAGCCCCGTGCGCGACAGCAGCGCGTTCACGCGCTCCTCCTCCTCCTCGGACATGTAGCCGAGCCGCGCGGACAAGAGTGCCTGCGCCGCCATGCCGATGCTGACCGCCTCCCCGTGCAGAAGCCGATAACCGCTGACCGTCTCAATCGCGCGGCCCACCGTGTGGCCCAGATTCAGGATCTCCCGCAGACCCTTCTCGCGCTCATCCTTCATGACCACCGAGTACTTAATCCTGCAATTGCTCTCCGCGATGTACTCGCAGGCAAATTTCTGAAAGCCCAGAATATCCTCCAGATTCTCCTCGATAAACTCAAACATGTCCAGACTTCCGAGACATGCATGCTTGATCGTTTCGCTCATCCCGCTGATGACCTCACGCTTCGGCAGAGTCCTCCACGTGCCGATGTCCAGATAGACTTTTTGGGGCTGGTTGAACAGCCCGATCAGATTGGTCGCCAGCGGCGTGTCCACGGCGGTCTTGCCGCCCACCGAGGCGTCCGCGGCGGCGAGGAGCGTCGTAGCGTAATTGACAAACGGTATCCCTCGCCCGAAGGTCCCCGCCACAAAGCCTGCGAGATCCGTGACCACGCCTCCGCCCACGGCGATGATCGCACAGTCTCTGCGGAACCCCTTCTCGAGCATCGCATCCTCAATGCGCTCCTTCGTCTGTCTGGTCTTGGACTTTTCTCCCGCCGGAAAGGCAAAGAGCTCTGCCTGAAATCCTGATTTAATTAATTCATCACAGATTGGTTTTGCGTACAAATCCCGCACATTACTGTCCGTGATTACCGCAAATCTCCTGACATTTGCAACCAGACCGCCCTCCAGATCCTCCACAAGGCGGCTCGTCAAGTCATATCCAATCTCAATTTCATAACTGTCATCGACAACCTTTTTCAAATCTA
>CAZNQZ010000075.1:5030-8256 GCA_964575245.1 uncultured Lachnobacterium sp.
ATACTCATTCCATCTTCCTCATTCCCCGCAATCAATGAGACCGACTGCCTGCTTCGCCAGCCGGTCCGCCTCCTCGTTGCCGGAAACCCCCGCATGTCCCTTAATCTTGACAAAGGAGAGCGCAAGCTCTCCCCTGATACTCTGTACATAATTGTAGTATTCGACTGTTCCGCGCCGGTTGCGCTTCCACGCTCCGGTCGCCCACATCTCAATGCCGGAATAGTCATAGTAGATCATGAGCTGCTTTAAGCCGAGCTCCAGCGCCTTTCGCATGGCCGCCATGCTCCCGGCCACCTCTCCCGCCACATTGCGCATCATCGCCAGCTCCGGGTCGTCCCCGCAGCCCTGTAAGAGATAACGCTCCCCCGCTGCGACAAGAAATCCTCCGTAGCCGTACACGCCGGTTGCGGTGTTGAAGGAGCCGTCCACATAGGCGTAGGGCTTTTCCTCCTCCGGCGCGGACGCCGCCGCAAAAGTATCGGAAATGCCTGCAAAGGCTTCCGCCTCCTGTTGCTCTGCAAAGCTCTTGTAGACTGCCCCGGGAAAACCCTCCACCTGCACCCGGCACTCCTCCCACGACAGATAGACTCCCGGCGTCCTCCCCTTTTTTACCGCGTAATACTTCTTCGGCATAGCTTTACTGTGCGCGCATTTTCAGAAGGATCTCCTCCTTCAGGTTCTGCGCGCGCTCCTTTGCCGCCGAGGGGGCCGTGCGGGAAACGATGACAGCCGCCACAAGCTTTGACGCCACATCGTATTTTTCCAGCTTGAACGCCATGCCTGCCATCAGAATGTTGACCGTGCTCTCGTCCATCCCGCACATCGGGAAATTTTCAGATGCCACAGCCTTGACCATGCCCTCGTAGGCATCGGAATAGTAGGATGCCTCCTGCTCCCGCGCCTCCACGTACTCCTCACTGCCCGACTCTCCCTTCTCCTCGAGCATCTCCGCCAGACCGCGGTTCAGCCACGCCAGCTTCAATAAAATGTATGCCTTCTCACTGGTCTTGCCCTTCTTCACCACCGTGCAGAACAGCGCGAGCTGGTAGCGCTCGATGGCCTCCTGATAGGTGTACGGCTCCAGCGGCTCGTTGGGGTTCACGGGGCCTGAGGGACGGAACTTGGTTCCGACCTCCTGGCGGATCAGCTTGATCTGGCCCGGCGTAATATGCTCAAAATTGCGGTTTAAGGCCGCGTACCCGCACTTCGGGCAGGCAGTCACATCGTACTTGTTTATGTCGATGTCCTGACATCTCGGGCGAAGGTCAAAATCCGGCTGCATGCGCCTCGCCCTGCCGGTCTTCACCTGACGCGTGCGGAAACTGGTGTCGCACACCGGACATCTGCACGCCTTCGGCAGCAGAAATTCAATCTCGTTCGGCCCCGACTTCACCGGCGCCTCCTCCGGCGGAACCTCAGTGGTCTCTGCCTTCTTCTCCTCCTCGAAGATATCGTCCACGCTGACCTTTCCCAATCCAAATTTTTCCAATCCAAATACATTGCCCATACTCATCACCTGTCTTTACTGTGTCATTTTAAAGGAACTTTTAAGTGAAACTATGCGGTTGAACACCGGTTTACCCGGCGCGGAATCCTTACAGTCCGCCACAAAGAAGCCCTGCCTCACAAACTGAAAGCTCTCATACGGCTCTGCCTCTGTCAGGGACGGCTCAACAATCCCCTCCTTCACCGTCAGGGAATTCGGGTTCAAATTCAGGCTTCCGTCTTCATTATACACTCCCAGCTCCTCATTGACAATATTTTCATACAAACGAATTGTCACATTCTTTCCGTGCTCCGCAGAGACCCAGTGAATCGTGCCCTTGACCTTGCGCCCGTCCGGGCTGTTTCCTCCCCTGCTCGCGCTGTCATAGGTGCAGTGGATCACCGTGACCTTTCCGCTGTCATCCTTCTCACAGCCGGTACACGTCACAAGGTAAGCGTTCATCAGCCGCACCTCATTGCCCGGAAACATCCGGAAATATTTTTTGGGCGGCTCCTCCATGAAATCCTCCCGCTCGATGTAAAGCTCTCTGGTAAAGGGCACCGTCCGGCTGCCAAGGTCGGGATTTTCCAGATTGTTCTCCACGGTAAGCTGCTCCGTCTGCCCCTCGGGATAATTGTCGATCACAAGCTTCACCGGGTCGATCACCGCCATCATGCGCGGCCGCTTCAGTTTCAAATCCTCGCGGATACAGTATTCCACCATCGCGTAGTCCACCGAGCTGTTTGCCTTGGAAACCCCGCATAGCTCCACAAACTTCTGGATGGACTCCGGCGTGTAGCCCCTCCTGCGCAGCGCCGCGATGGATACCAGCCGGGGATCGTCCCAGCCGTCCACGATGTGCTCCTCCACCAGCTTTTTGATATAGCGCTTTCCGGTCACCACGTTCGTCAGATACATCTTGGCAAACTCGATCTGTTTGGGCACACCCTCCGGCCCGCTCTTGTAGCCCAGCTCCGTCACCACCCAGTCGTACAACGGCCGGTGGTCCTCAAACTCCAGCGTGCAGATGGAATGGGTAATCCCCTCAATCGCATCCTCGATCGGGTGGGCAAAGTCATACATCGGATAGATGCACCACTGATCCCCGGTGTTGTGATGCGTCATGTGCGCCACCCGGTAGATGACAGGGTCCCTCATGTTGATATTCGAGCTCGCCATGTCGATGCGCGCGCGCAGCACCCTGCTCCCGTCCTCGCATTTGCCGTTCTTCATGTCCTCAAAGAGCGCGAGATTCTCCTCGATGCTCCGGCCCGCATAGGGGTCCTCACGCCCCGGCTCCGTCAGCGATCCCCGGTACTCGCGGATCTCCTCCGCGGAGAGATCGGACACATAAGCCCTGCCCTTCTTGATGAGCGTTACGGCAGCCTCGTACATCTGCCCGAAATAATCGGAGGCAAAGAAGAGATTGCCGCCCCAGTCGGCACCGATCCATAACACATCCGACTTGATGGACTCCACAAACTCCGTCTTCTCCTTCGTGGGGTTCGTGTCGTCAAAGCGAAAGTGGAACTGCCCGCCGTATTTCACGGCCAGCCCGTAATTCAGGAGAATTGATTTTGCGTGGCCAATGTGCAGATACCCGTTGGGCTCCGGCGGAAAGCGCGTCTTCACCGTCTCGCAGTTTCCCTCCGCCAGATCCTTCTCGATAATCTGCTCAATAAAATTTCTGGAAATCGTTTCGTTCTCCATAATCAGTTCTCTCCCTCAAAATTTATCATT
>CAZNQZ010000076.1:0-8163 GCA_964575245.1 uncultured Lachnobacterium sp.
GTAAATCCGATTCCGCTTCGGGAAAGATCCGTCACATCCACATTCACATACTTTAACGTGGTAACCCCCGCCTCATCCAGACGCTCCAGCTGAATATTCACGTCCAGATCCAGCCTCTTATGTCTTCTCTTTTCTTCCATTCTTCTTCTCCCTGTCAAATCGAACCGCCGTTGATTGGTTCCGTGTGATACAAAATTATTGTATTACACTTTTTCATTTTTGACAAGCGCAAATGAAAAAATCACCCGTTCCATGGAGTGTCCGCAGTATGGAAATCTCCGGGATCAGTCGAAGAGGTAAATGCTCTGCATACCGCTTTCTTCCCCCTCCGCAGAATAACCGTTATAAACGACATTTCCCCGGATACAGTCCATATCATTGCCGGAGAGCAGCAGAACCGGGTCGGTTTTTTTGATCTCCTGTCCGTCCCCGGTATGAAGCACATGAATTGCGGGGGTATTGAGCTCTGCGTAGGCAAACGTGTCCGACTCGAAGACAAACGCGCTCAGGTATTTGATTCCAAACTGCGCCATCATGTCAAAGCAACGGCTGCTTTCCCCTGATTTTGGATCGTACCGGCCCAGGATATAGGTTTCGCCCTGATAAGCGTAGTAATACAGGCTCCCTGCCGACGCATAGATGGCAATCACCCCATCTAACGAAAGCGTCTCCCGCTTTCCGTCCGTCAGCGAAATCTGATACACCCGCTCCCCAAAGTCGATATAGTCATGATTGCCTGCCATGCCCTGCATGTTTTCCGGAACAGTCAGGACATACAGTGCATCTTCCAGCTTTACGATTTTCAGCACCTCCTGCGCATACAGATCCGCCGAAACCGTTCTCCTGCTGCCGTCCTCTGTATTCAAGGCTGTTATCTCCCTTTTGACCGCATCATAGGCATAGAGCATCCCCTGGTCACAACAGAGCGCTGTAAAATCCAGACATTCCGGATAGGTCTGTTTGATGCTGCCATCTTTCCTATATCCGGTCAAAACACCGTCCTGCCGCAATACATAGACATCTCCGTTTGTGTCCGCCGCAAAGACAAGCGCTCCCTCTGCCAGGCTCGCAAACTCCATCTTCTCATAGAACTGCCGGTTCCCGTTTCCGGAGTCATCTGTGCCCTGCTCCGGAGCTTTTGTCTCTTCTCTGCTCTGCGAGGGCGCCGCCGGATTATCTGCCAGCGGTTCCTTCTGCTCACATCCGGCAAACAGCAGCACACCTATGGCGCACAGAGCTGCACATGCGATTTTCCTCATCTTATCTCTCCTCTTCCTTTGCCAGCTCCTCCTCCGAAAAAACATAACCGCAGCTGGTACAGCAGCAGGCATTCAGATAGGCCTTTCTGGTAAAGCGGTGAACTCTCCGGTTGCTGTATCTCCTCTCCGGAATGCGGATGTCCCTGCAGACATCCGCGTGTGTCCGGCTTACAAGGGAGTTATTGCAAAGTCTCCCCTCTGCATCCATAATGTGTCCGCATCGCTGTCCTTCCTGCTCCTGCGCCGCATGCACTTTGAGATATGCCTTATGCTCCGGCAAACGGTGTTCCTCCGCCCTTGCCGTTGCCGACACCGATACGAGAAGCATTGCCGCACAGAGCACACAGCAAAATCCACGCCCTTTTCTCATAACCTTCCCCCTATTCATTCAGATACATATCCATCTCCCGCTGCAGCCGGTCCAGCGCCTCATCCAGTGTAAGCCTTCCATTCTGATAATCATCCACAACTAAGTCAGAGTAGAGATAGCTGCTGGGATAAGGGTTAATCACTCCACCGGCAAACAGCTCATATAAATCCTGAAATGCCGGCTGCTCCACATCATAGGTTTCCCGGTAAACCGACAGATCCGAGAACAAAAATGAATTGTTACTCTGATAAATATTGATGGGATTTTTCGCGACCGCCTCCAGATATGCCATGGAAAGCTCCTTCTGGAGACTGTGCGGATTTAAGACCAGCGCAACCCCGCGAACCTCATCCCCTTGTACCTCCTCCGAGAACTTCGGCGCGGGCATGACACGCCATCCCTCCAGATCCCCATACTTGAGATGCTCCATTACGCCGCAGAATTTATACAACATCTTCTCCGGATGGTAATACGGCGCATCAGAGATCATCCCGCCAAACTCCTCTGCCCGGAAACGCTCTATGTCCGGATGCTCCGGCCGCTGGGAATAAATATTCCAGCCGGTCCACATGGTTTCAAAAAAGTTACGGTAAGCATCTGTCTTGTAATTGACCACTCCGTGCGGAACATCGCAATAGGTTCTTGTGTACTGATTGCTCCACACGCTGCCAAGAATTCCGGAATTTGCATACGTGTAATACTCTGTCCCCTGCAAGCGCTTTTTCATCTCTCTGGACAATTCCAGAAAGGAATCCATCGTGCGCAGACGTTCCGGATCAACATCAAATTTCTTCAGGTTCTCCTCCACATACCAGACGCTTTCCGTCCAGACTGCGATCGGAAGCATCCAGATGTCTCCCGAATCGGTCTGCATTCCCTCGGAAATATAGGGAAAGCAGGCATTCTGATACGCCCGGATAACGCCCGAGGAATTCAGCGGCTCATACAGGCCCTCCCGGCGAAACCTCGAATCCTTGATACTGACCATAAAAATATCAACATCCGGATTTCCTGCCATTAAATCCGCCAAAAAGGCATCATTATCCTCTATGATTTTCAAATCGGTCTGCAATCCTGTAATTTCCCGAATTCTCGCAGTATTCAGCTGATCCGCCCCGTCTGCCCACAGGGTAATCGTTCCGTCCAACTGGCCTTTTTCCATCGGTTTTAAATCCACATCACCCAGATAGAGCGTATGCAATGTTCCGGCAGATGTCCGGTAAATCACGTTTCCTGCCGCGCAGGCGATATCCCTTCCAAACATTACAATTCCGTCCATCGGAGCCGAGGCGTACCGCTCCTCAGACAAAGAAAACGCCAGCATTTCCTGATTCGGAGCGGTATAGAGAAACACTCCCTGCTCGCAGACAAAGGTCAGCACCGTGCTGTAGGCCTCCAATCGATTGGTAAGATCATAACACAAAATGCTCTCATCCTGATCCGCCTTGTATTCATAGAGAAAGGTTCCTCCGCTCCGCTCCGCGCAGTAATACAGGTGTCCGTCGGCAGAGGCGTACACTGCGCGCAGGTTTCCATCCGCAAGCTCCACGTCCTCTGCCACACCGGTCTTTGGGGATATCTGTTTCAGGCAGCTATCCAGCTCATCCGTCCTCACATGGGCATAGAGGCTGTCCCCGCACGAGACCAGATTGATTACATCCTGTACCGCCGGAAGATCCTCCGCCAGAGTCTCCGTCTTCCCGTCCTTTAATGAAATTTTAAGCAGCTGATTTTCCTCCGTATAGACAAACAGCTCCTGCCCCATCAGACAGAGCACCTTTGCACTTTTCGCCTCCTCATAGGATGCAAGGCGTTCCCCATCCGGTGAAAAACGGCTGACCTTTTCCCAGTTCTCCGAGACAAACAATTGCCCATCGTCCGACACAGCAAACGCGCCGGATGGCGCCGACTCAAGCAGCTGCTCCATCTCAAGCTTTGCAAATTCCGTCGTCCTCCCTGTCGTGGTTTCCTCTTTCCCGCATGCAGTTGCTGTCAGCAAAAGAAATACCGACAGCACAAATAAAATTTTCGATTTCATAATGTAACCCCCGTCGTCACTACAACAGTTTATTCCGTGCAGCACCTGTTATGCTGCACGGAAATCTTTTAATGTCCTATTCCCTGAATTCTGGTTCCGCATAAGGAGTGGTCTTCCTCGCATTCCATATACACATATTCTTTTAATAACGCATTGCAGCCAGTACATCTTTTGTCATGAATGAACACCAAACGGGTAGGTGTACAATACTGACCATTGGAAAGCTGGTGCGGCTTCTGCGGTATGCTTGCCGCAAACCCCGTGTGTATGTAATTAACATACGTATTGCTGCATAAGCTCGGATAATTAGGGTGGCTCTTGGGAACCGTGTGTGCCGCCTGTGCCGCCATCGGAGCTGCCAAAAGCGAGACAGCCGCAAGTACCGTTGCCATAAAGATTGACTGTTTCTTTTTTCTTACCATAGTGACCTCCTCTCTCTCCTGTTCGGAGAGTAAACATAGTGTATTATTGCAACTGCCCCTCCTCTTCTCTGGAAGGAGAGAAAGCAGCCTACAACCGAATGATCTGTCCTGCATTCCCTTTATTTCTGCGGCAAAACCTGATCCCCGTCTGCCAGCCCCTGCGCAGACTCCGGACGCGACACAACCATGCTGCAGTTCGCGGGGAGCTTCGTAAAAATCAAGATTTTGGAGCTGTCACCAGGGTCTTCGATGTACTCGACCTCCTTTTTCCAGATCTGGTAAACGGTTCTGCTGAATCCCTGCTCGCTTGTCACGATATAGAGCTCCTTCCCATCCGTCAGTGCCTCATCGGGAACCTGAATACATTTCCTTCCCTCCCACACGCTCTGCCCCCTCAAACGCAGCACAGTCACTCTGGGCGTAATCCGGTTATAGATATGATCTCCGGCCAGGGAAAAAATGATCAACAACAGAAACAATGCCGCTGTTGCCGCTCCCGCGAGCCGGGAACCCCGCTTTTTTTTCATACAGTTTCCTCCTTAAACATCAGCTCACCACTGAAATTTTTCCATTGACCGGGAAAGCACCTTGCGGAAACAGAGGAATAACACCAGCACCGGATACAGATAGACCACGGAACCCGCGAAGGACACATCCGCCGGAATACGTTCCAGCATCACGGACATCGGCCAGATCTCCGTCTCCTCCGCCGTAAAGATCATCGCCTGCTCCACCATATTCCAACTCTCACAAAACAGCAAAACTCCCAGAGTAAAAAACGCTTCCTTCGTCTGAGGAAAGACCACATACCGCAGCAGTTTCAAAACCGAGGACGTCTCCAGCATGGTATACTCCAACACTCCGTCCTCAATTCCGGAAATAAACTGCCGGAACAAAAACACGGCAAGAGGAGAAAACATCAGCGGCAGCATCAGCGCAAGAGGCGTGTTAAGCAGCTTCATGTCGCGCAGCCCGATATAATTCGGCAGCAGCGTGGCCTGAAACGGCAGGAGCATGACAACGATATAGATAAAAAACAATGCCTCTCTCCCAAAAAACTTCACCTTTGCAAACAAAAAGCCAAGCGGAAACGACACCAGCAGGCAAACTGCCGTTACCGCAGAGGAATAGAGCACCGAATTCCAGAAATACCGCATCGCCGTGTAATCCCTGAAAAAGAAATTGGCATACTGCCTCAGGGTAAACAGAGAATTTCCATATTGCAGTGACTTTGCCAGCGTCAATGCCACCGGAAACAGGTAAATTCCCGCCAGCACCAGAAACAAAGCCGTTTCCAAACGCTTTTTCATTCGAGCTCCACATCCTTCCACATTTTATTCTGTATCCGGTAAACCGCAAAAATCAAAATTCCGATCAGCACCGCCACAATCACTGAGGCACAGGAGAGATTCTGATAGTTCAGCTTTTGAAAATGGTTGTTCATATAGTATTGGACGGTGTATACTGCATAGGGCGGGTAGCCTGTCTTAAAAAACAGAAAACTCTCTTTGAATATTTTCATAGAGCTCACAAAAGAAAGAATCCCGACAAAAAAGAGCGTCGGCACAGTCAGGGGAAGAATGATATGGCGCAGTCTTCTCCATCCCCTGGCCCCGTCCATCTCCGCCGCCTCCAACACAGGCGCCGGGAGGTTCGCGAATGCCGCCGTCAAAAGAATCACGTTCATACCAGTATTTTTCCAGAGGTACAGCACATAAATCGGCAGGGCCTCGACAAACCCGACGCCGCTTTTCATCCAGCCAAAATAGAGATCGCTTTCAAAAATCAACCGCCACGCAAAGATCGTACTGATGGTCGGCAGAAACATCGGCAGCAGAAATGAGTTTTTAATAAAGGAGGTCCGTTTTACCAGCGCAGAAAGCCCATATGCCAAAAAGAAGGACAAAAGCAAAAGCAGCGCCACGCCCAGCAGCGAAAATATTACGGTATTCTTCAATGCAAGGCGAAAGAACTCGTTTTCCAGCACGGTTTTGAAATTGTCAAACCAGACAAACTCTTTCTGGAAAGAATCCTTCATAAAGGCATAGAAAAGGCTCTTACAAAATGGTAAAAGATAAAACAAAAGAAAACCGGAAAAACCGGGGATACATAATAGAAAAACCTTAAAACGGAATTTGCCAGTTCTCATACAGCCGCCTTTCAACAGGTTATTGCCTCCCTGATACGTTTCATATTATGAATATAACAGAATCTGTTATTTTATTCAATGCTTTTCTTAATAACGATCCCTTTTAGGCAAAAAAAACCTTTTTCAGACACTTTTAATGAAGCTCCATCGGCCCGGCGATCACCTCGCGGTTCACATAGAGTGCCATGCTCCCGGGACAGCCTCTGCAGGCCGCATTCGGATCCGTTCCCATGCTCCAGCGCACAAGGGTCGCCCGCATCTGTTCTATTTCAATGCAGGTAACCCCGGAGGGATGGACGCAGCTCCCCGTATTCATATACCCCTCCCCCTCCTCCGGCAGTCTCGGCCTATGGGAATGCCCTGCAACAAGATAACAGTCGTTTTCCACAGTCCAGTTCCTCAGGCAGCTCTCGTAGCGCTCGGTCTTGCGGTAATTGCGCGCGGCGCTGGTGGGATCATTGATCCCGGAGAGCTCTATGGGTTTCCAGAGATAGCGCACCAGAAAGCGGGACAGCCGCCAGCACACCGAGTTGAAAAAATCCGCCTGATGCCCGTGGATCATACAGATGTCCCTGCCGCCTTCCCCGTTCTTAAGAATCACCGCAGGCGGCAGCTCCCCCTTTAACTCCATATCGTGATTTCCATATATTTTTAAGAACCGGTTCTGTCGCTGGTAGCATTCCAGGAGCCGGTAGGTCCGCTCATGGTAGGACATGATCCGCCGGAGACAGCGGTTCTCCCACAACTCCTCCCCGTCCCCCAGCTCAATGTAAAAAAACCCCGTTCTCAGGTAGTGCTCCGCCGCCGCCAGATACAGGTGCTGGTTTTTCAGAAAATTGTCATTGTTCGTCCCCTCTCCCCGGTGACAATCGCTGAACAGTACATAACGGCTGTTTGCCCGAAGAGGGAGCCTTACGGCTCCCTCCAGCGCACGCTGTACCCGTTTTCTACAGCTCATGGCAGGCACGCTCCTTTTTCTTCTTTTTCCTATAATGCTTCCGATCAAAGCCCAAAAGCTTTTTCAGACAGCCCGGAAGCTGCTCATACAGAAAGAGTACACGGTCCAGGCTGCTCGCAAAGGGGCGCGTCACAGACACAAACGCCCACACCCAGAACCGGTTCCACATCTGCGCCCACGCGCGATGCAGGCGTGAGAGAACTGACACCTTGGGGCTGCAATTCATCCGAACATACACGCGGTTCTTACAGTGCTCATGGGTCCCGCCCTCCGGATGACGCATGAGACCCTCGCAGAATGCATCCCCCATGGCAGGATTGTCAAAGATAAACTCCGTGTTCAGCACAAGACTGTCCGGCTTAGAAAAACGGCCCATGTCAAAGCCCGTCAGCCACCAGTGCCTCATCTGGTAGGCATAGAGCGTCTCGCTCCCCCTCGTCAGCTTACAGCGGATCAGAGGCATTTCATCGTCCGAGGCCGCATCGAAATGCGCAAAGCGGTACTGGCCGGGGGGAATGATGCGATCCGCATGGTACACCCCCACCTCCCCGCCGGTGTTGATACCGTACTGCCCCTTCCAGAACTCAATCAGCCAGGTCCTTCCCCCGTAGTTAAAATACACCGGCCACACATCCATAACCATATGAGCCGCCGGAGCCGCCGCGTCAAACAGCGCCTCATAGCCCATCTTCCTCTGCCATGCATCCCTTCTCGTAGAGAAAATATCCCAGTCCTTCACATAGAAAAAGCCGAAGGGCTCCGCCAGCGCATTGATCTTCTCAAGCTTTTCCCACATCGACATCTTTCGTACTTTATTCCTGCATTTTTTCCGCCGCAGCCAAACCGCTGCAGCCAGCAGCCCGATCAGAACAATTACGGCTGCCGTCAAAACAATCTCCCACTCATTTAATTTCACGACAGATCCTCCCGACAAAATATCTGTTTTTTGGCGCTTTTTCGCCTAAAT
>CAZNQZ010000077.1:0-8080 GCA_964575245.1 uncultured Lachnobacterium sp.
ATGCACTTGACCCCCTGCCCCTTCTGATTGATAATGGTGTCCACCGCGATCGCTGTCTTTCCGGTCTGGCGGTCGCCGATGATCAGCTCACGCTGGCCGCGGCCGATGGGAACCATGGAGTCAATTGCCTTGATACCTGTCTGTAACGGCGTATCCACGCCCTTCCGGGAAATAACGCCGGACGCCACGCGCTCTACCGGACGATATTTTCCGGTCACGATGGGACCCTTGCCGTCGATCGGCTGTCCCAATGCGTTCACCACACGCCCGAGCATCGCGTCGCCCACAGGAACCTCCACGACGCGGCCCGTGGTCTTTACGGTATCACCCTCATTGATATTCTTCTGTGACCCGAGCAGAACGGCGCCGACATTGTCCTCCTCAAGGTTCATCACCATGCCGTACACTTCACCCGGGAACTCCAGGAGCTCGCCCTGCATCGCATTTTCCAGCCCGTGGATACGCGCGATGCCGTCCGCCACCTGAATGACGGTTCCGACGTCGGCAACCTCGAGCTGTGCGGCATATCTCCTGATCTGCTCCTTGATCACAGAGCTGATTTCTTCTGGTTTCAAATTCATGGAGCGCACTCACCTACTTTCAACTGTATTTTCGATAATTCACGGGTCAGGCGCTGCAGCTTGGTCAGAATACTGCTGTCCACCACGCGGTCCCCGATCCTTATCACCATTCCGCCGATCAGTCCGGCATCGACACTGTAATGCATCTCAAACTGCACATACCTTGTGGTCTCCAGAAGACGCTTCTCAACCGCCGCCTTCTGCGCGTCGGAAAGCTCCTGCGCGGAAGTCACATACGCCGTCCCGATATTGCGGTATTCCTTCACACGGTCGATGAAGTAGGCAAACACATCCTCCATCTCATTGTAGTGGCCCTTCTCCACAATCATGCGCATCAGGCCCACCAGCGCTCCGGAAACCCGCCCGGTAAATATGTCTTCTATTAATTTGATTTTTTCTTCCTTGACAATCTTGGGATGATTCATGAGCCTGTTCAGATCCGCATTTTCGCGCATAGCCGCCCGAACGGCGCGCACCTCCTCCGCCGTCTGATCCAGCGTTTTCTCCTCCACGGCAAGCTCAAACAGCGCATCCCCGTATGTCTTGGATACTAGCTTAGCCATGTCGATTCACCCATCTCTCTCAATGTCTCATCCACCAGCGAGCTCTGAATCTGCGTGTCGATGGAGGCAGTGACCACCTTTTTCGCCATCATAGACGCGATCACAATCATCTCCTGCTTCATCTCATCCATCGCATGCTTTTTCTCCAGCTCCGCCTCTTCCTGCGCTCTCTTTATGATGCGGGATGCCTCTTCCTTCGCCTCCCCGATGATCTTCGCCTCATTCTTAATCGCTTTCTGTCGCGCATCGGCAAGGATGGCCTCCGCCTCCTTGTCCACCTCTTTGAGCTTTGCCTCATATTCGGCCTTCAGCGCCGCAGCGCTCTCCTTGTCCGCCTTCGCGTCGTTGATCTCGCCCGCAATCCGGTCCTGACGCTCCTTTAAGAGCTTCCGCGCCGGATTAAACAGCAGATACGACATCAGCAGAAAGAGAAAGAACACCGCAACCGCAAGCAGAATTACATCAAAGAGCAGCTGGGGATCAAGATCGAATAAAAAGGTCTGTCCCTCTTTTAATAATAGCAATCTCCCACTCTCCTTTCACCTGTCATACAAGTAATTGAATGACGCCTGCAAAATTATCCAAGCGGATGAACAAAGAGAAGGAGCAGCGCAACCACCAGACCGTAAAGACCCGTGGTCTCGGCAACTGCCTGTCCCAAAAGCATGGTTGACATAATTTTTCCTCTCGCGCCCGGGTTGCGTCCCACGGCTGCAGCGCCGTGTCCTGCGGCGATACCCTGACCGATACCAGGTCCGATACCCGCGATAACTGCCAGTCCCGCACCGATTGCGGAGCATGCCCTGATTAAATCCTGTCCACTAATTTCCATTGTTTGATTCCTCCTTAAAAAATTGTTGGTTAGTCCTCATCTGTATCGCACGCCTGCGTCACATAGGTCATGGTCAGCATACAGAACACATAGGTCTGAATCGCCCCTGAGAACAAGTCGAAATATACATGCAGCACGGATGGCCATGCCAGCGCGATCACCCGCAGCAGGCCGTACACCAGCGCCATGATTACCGTCCCGGAAAGCACGTTCGCAAAGAGACGCAGCGACAACGATACCGGGATTGCCAGCTCACTGACCAGATTGATCGGCAGCCACACCGGCAGCCAGGGCGGCAGCGGCGAGCACATATCTGTCCAGAGCTGCTTTAATGATTGATGCTTAAATTTGTTGAACCAGATCATGCAGAATGTAATGAGAGCAAGCGCAAGCGTGGTCCCGTAGTCCGCTGTGGGCGGCCTGAGGCCGAACAGACCGGAAATATTGCTGAGCAGGATAAAAACAAAAATGGTGCTGATATAGTTCACAAATTTCGGCGCCCATTTCCCCATGGTGCTCTCGACCATGCCGTCCAGCATCTCGACAATCAGCTCAATCACATTCTGGAAACCCCGCGGAAGCTCCTGCGCTTTTTTCAGCCTGCGGTTTGCCACGACCGCAAAGGCGATCATAACCAGCATAACAATCAATATACAGACATGGCTTGTGGTGATCCACACCTCATGCCCGAAAAAGTCAACGCTGAAAATGCCGTGAATCATAAAATCAATGTTGTCCGCGTTGCTTGCCAATAATATTCTTGAATTCACTCTATCACCTCCTTTGCTGTCATATCTTATACTTCATTGCCGAAAGCCGCATCACCTCTTTCGGACAATTTGTTACCCTCTTATTCGGTTTTCTCTTCCTTCCCGCCCAGCCTCTCAAAAAGCGGCTGCATATAAGCGGAAATTTTAGGCCCCAGCACGCCCAGAAACGCCGTGAGCAGATTACCCAGCTTCAGGTAGCCGAACAGCAGAAACAGCGCAACGACTACCAGATAGCGCAGCACCGACTTCACGATGATCCGCATCGCGGCGCGCCTGCCAGCCTCCAGCGTCACGGAGTCGAGAATGACCGTGGCGATATTGATTGTGATCCCCACCGCGACTGCTGCGCCGAACCACAGCCCCACGGAGTAGCCGAGCTTATCCCGGACAAACCACACGCCGGTAAGCTGAATCACCACGGCGTACAACAATATCCCCGCCACAAGCCCCGGCAGCGCGTCATTGATCCTTCTCAGCCTGTCTATCATCTTCCCCTGACTCCTTAAACGCCTTTTTCGCCATTTTGTACACGCTTGTCCCGCCGGCGAGGGCGCCGACGAAAAAGAAGGGAACCATCATCCACGAAATCCCCGTCCGTTTCCCAATCCAGACGCCCAACAGCGAGCACATAAAAATCGGCACCAGCATATTGATTCCGAATTGAAGCACAAGAACCAGTGCCTCCACAACCTCACGATTTTCCTTTTTCATTATAACACAGATTTCCAAAAAATAACTGTTTTTTTCTAAACTACCAAACGAATTTCCCTGCCAGAGCTCTCATACCGGCGAACCGCAATCCCCGCGGCCCTCAGCATCCGCCTGGAGGCCTGCACGCCGACGGTATCCGCGTACTTGTCCTCCGCGTAGACCACCTCGCGGATTCCCGACTGGATAATCGCCTTCGCGCACTCATTGCAGGGAAAAAGCGTCACGTAGATGGAAGCGCCCTCAAGGCTTCCCCCGCGGTAGTTTAAGATTGCGTTCAGCTCGCTGTGCGTCGTATAAAAATATTTGTTGTCCTCCCCCTCCCGCGTCCACGGGAACTCGTCGTCCGAGCATCCCAGGGGAAGGCCGTTGTACCCCATCGAGAGAATTTTGTGCGCATCGCTGACGATACAGGCGCCAACCTGTGTGTTTGGGTCCTTCGAGCGCATCGCCGAGAGCATTGCCACCCCCATAAAATATTCGTCCCAGCTAATATAGTCCAGCCTCTTCGTGCTCATGGCATCTGTTCTCCTTCATTCAGCAGGTTGACCAGCTTCTTAATGGATTTGCGCAGCGTCTCATAGCACAGGCCGTATGCGGGCAGCGCGCCCCCGTAGGGGTCGAGGATCTCCAGCTCATCTCCCACATACTTCGTCAGTACTGAAACATCCACCTGACTGGCATTTTGAAACTGTGCGATCACCTTTTCGCACTCCGCTACCTCCATGGTCAAGACCAGCGTGCCCTCCGTCAGGTCCTCCTCCGACAGAGGCACAGAGGTAAATTCCGGCATCTCAATTCCGTTGCTGATCAGTACAGCCTCCGCCTTCCGGTTCATGGGCTCCGGAAACTGCACCACAAGTCCCCTGCAGAGGATCTCTGCCGGATGCCTCAGCGTGAAATCACCCAAAATCCCCGCTGCCATGGCCTCCCTGCAGTTTCCGCTCTGCGAAACAAAAATAATTTTATTGTATTCCATCGCTCATCCTTTCACGCGAATGACAGTATGGCCCGCCGCCTTCAACAGCCGGTTCATAATCGCGGCGCCAAGCTGCGGCGTCTGAAAACTCTCCGAGTAGATCTCACTGACCTGAAGCTCGTCGCACTCCCTGAGAATCCGGTACAGCTGCCGTGCAATCCCGGCCTCGTCCGACCGGCTTCCAATACTCAGAACAAGCGCTGCCCCGTATGACGCCGCCGTCTCGTCCGCGGCGATCACCGCCACCCTTTTGCCCGCACGCGACGCGCTCTCCGCCATCTCGTTGATCTTTGCAGTGACTGCCCCTGCAGGCCCTTCCACAATCGAGAGCCGGGCCTTCGGCGCGTAATGGCGGTATTTCATTCCCGGCGCCCTCGGCCTTTTCGCATCATCCTCCGCAAGAATCCCCGGATCAACCACAACCGCTCTGCCGAGCACGCCCGCAAGCATGACCTCTGTAATACAACCGGGGCGCAGAATCATCGGCACCTCCCCGGTCAGATCGACGATCGTGGACTCAATCCCGATGCCGACCGGGCCTCCGTCCAGAATCATGGCAATCCTGCCGGAGAGATCCTGCTGCACATGCGCAGCCTCAGTTGGACTCGGCCTGCCGGAGGCGTTCGCACTGGGCGCGGCGATCAGACAACCGCTCTTTTTAATCAGCGCCAGCGCAACCGGATGATCCGGCATCCGCACAGCAACCGTATCCAGACCTCCGGTGGTGGCGTCCGGCACCTCGGGCTTCTTATTCAGAACCATGGTCAGAGGGCCGGGCCAAAAGGCATCCGCAAGCCGCTGTGCCTGGGTTGGCACATGGGCGGCAAGCCGCGCCAGATCATTAAACTCCGCTATGTGGACAATCAGCGGATTGTCCGAGGGACGTCCCTTCGCCGCGTAGATCTTTGCCGCGGCCTCCGCCCTCAGAGCATCCGCGCCCAGCCCGTACACTGTCTCCGTGGGAAAAGCCACCAGCTCTCCCGCGGCAATCAGCCGGGCCGCAGCGCCTATGACGTTGTCATCGATCCGCTGCGGATCGATCCTTATAACCTTTGTTTCCATAATTCAGTCACCAAACAACGCCTGCCGTAATCCTTGCAGACCTATTGGAAGAATTTGCTTCACATTTCATTCATTATATAATAGATGGAATAACAAGTCAATTGCGGTATTATTTTCTTGCTTACAATAAAAAAGCCCTGTGTGTTGTGACAGGGCCGATGCGTAAAAAACTTGTGTAGATGTATGAATGCCATTAAAATTTTCCGCCAATGCCTCCATGGGTCGCGCCGGAGGAGGACTTGTGGGTTGTGGAGCCCCCCGATTTGTTGGACGAGCTGCTGCTCTCCTCCTGCTTTTTCCGGCGTTCAACCTTGCTGTACAGAAACAAATCGTTTTCCTTTGTCAGCTTCAGACTGTCCTTTTTAGTGTAATCCTCCACCGTATCCCGGCAGCGGACGCTCTTTAGCTGGCTTCTCATAATCCCTGTGGCAATCAGTGCGATGACAAAGCCCACAAGAAGGGAGAGCACGAGTATAAAAAAGAACGGGAAGGGAGGCTCCGGAAGATGATCCACATCATAGGGCTCTCCCGTTTTCGCCTGCGTGATAAAATCGTCGCACTGGCGGGCAAAGGTCGTAAACGCCGACGCATAATAGCCGTCCTTCAGATCGCCAAGGAACTGCTCCGACAGATAGGTAAGCCCCGCGTCCGTAAACGCCGTGATTGCGTAACCCCGCGTCGAGATATGCCAGTCCCGCGTCTCCATGCTGACGAGAAGAAGAATGCCGTCCCGCCCCTCACCAAAGCCGTAGCCCTTCTCGTCGAATAAGTCATCCGAGTACTCCATCGCGGTGCGCCCGCCGAGGGACTGGTTCGTAACGACGACAACATCGAGCTTCTGCCGCACGCTGATCTCGTCGAGCAAATCCGACAATTCCGCCTCTTCCTCATCCGAGAGCAGGTCCGCCGCATCCACTAACCTTGGCGGCTCATCCGCCGCTGAAACGGAAACCGCCGGAAGACACACAGCAAACAGTGTCAATAGTAATGCAAGTATTTTTTTCATCATCCGCACTTCCTTATAACATCCAGAGCAGACAGAAGGCTGCAAACAACCCCGCTCCTATCGCTCCAGTCAGTCCAAACAGCCATTTCTTATACGCAGCCTTGTCAAGCGGCAAATCTCCCACCATTTTTCCGGTCTGGCCGTTCATCGCAAAGAGATATTTCTGACCGTTCCATGTCGTGTTTAACAGCCAGACGGGCAAAAGCGCATACCACACTCTGGCGTTTTTCAGCCGGATGCTGCCCGCCTCCTTTGTGACGCTCGCGTATCCCCCCACGGTCGCGTCAAACGCGCGCTGGGCGCTGTTTGTAATGCGCTCATTGACGCGTTTTTCGCCCTGCGCTGCGTCCACGTCGTATTTGTCCGCCAGATAGCCCGCCAGATAAGCGGTCTTGAAATCCACCATCTGCGAATAGTCAAAGGGCTCAATGGACTCCATCAGCTCATCCGGCATTTTAGCGGAACCGTCAAAGGGAATTTTTTCAAATTCAATGCTGCCCCCACGGCTGACAGCATAATAACTCGTCTCCGTATAGCTGTAGCTGCTGTCCTCCCACATGTGCAGCCTCGTCGCCCGGTAGCGCATATTTACCTTTGCCCCCGTATCAAACAGCCAGAAGGGAACATAGACGCCCTTGATCTCGTCGATATGGTTCTCGGATTTAAACGCCTTCGGCAGCAGCCGTTTCCCCTCGTAAAGCTTCTGAATGGCCGCCTTCGCGGCATTTTTGTCCAGCTTGAACGGAATCACAAAATCCGGCTTTAAGGCTCCCGAAAGACGCCCTGTCATGACGACCGGACTGCCGCAGTACGGGCAGGAAGACGCCGCAGTGTTCTCATCACTCGCAATCTCCCCGCCGCATGACTTGCAGTGATAGACACATATGCCGTCGGCTTCCCCGTCCTTCCATGTCTGTCCGGAGGCCTGCCCCCAGGTCATATCGTCTTCCTGATCTTCTTTTTGCTCGCTGACGTATCCCGCCAGCGTCTCCATCTCAAACTCCGTGCCGCAGTACGGGCATTTCATTTTCTGTATCGAACTGTCAAATGTAATGGCACCGACGCAGCAGGGAAAATTATTATCATGTAATTATCCCAAAAGACCTCTCCCCTATTCTGTCTGATCCTGCAGTTTGAGTTCTACACCAAGCTTATCCGCAAGCTTTTTCAACTCTTCCAGGTAGTCATCCCCTTCCGCGTTTGCCTTGTCTATGAATTCGTTTGCCTTATTTGCAAGATCCTGATCGGAGTCCTTTAATGCCTGGATCGCTTTGTCAACTCCACTCTGGAAGTTTTTGAGGGAGGATATGTACTTGTCATTTACTTTTTTCAGCTCCTCATTTTCCAAACCTTCCCCGAGGGATGTGGCTTTGTCAATCACCTGCTGCACAAGATCCTTCGTGTTTGTCTCCAGCTCCTTTAACATGGTCTCATCATCCTTGTAGTTATCGCCGGATACGCTGGAATAACTGTCCTTTGCCCTTGTTTCAAGCTCCGACACTTCTTTTCTGGCAGCGCCGTTGATGTACTCCAACAGCTCATCCTGTTCTTTGCCGCATCCTGCCATGCCAAGTGCCAT
>CAZNQZ010000078.1:0-8032 GCA_964575245.1 uncultured Lachnobacterium sp.
AATGCATATTAAGCTTATGCGAATAATGCCGATATATGAGGTGAGTGTGAAAGGACTCGCCTCATAGTTTGTGTGACAGGGATGTTGACGAATCGATAGAAAAAGCAAAGGAACAAAGCCAAATGGTCATTTCGCACAACCTTCACGCAATGAACGCGCAGAGACAATACAATTTAACCGGCAGCGCCAAGAAGAAGTCTACCGAGAAACTCTCCAGCGGCTATAAGATCAACCGCGCGGCGGACGATGCGGCCGGGCTGTCCATATCGGAAAAAATGCGCAGGCAGATCCGGGGGCTGGATCGGGCATCCGTCAACGCACAGGATGGGATATCCATGGTGCAGACGGCAGAGGGCGGGCTGCAGGAGGTACACAGCATGCTCCAACGCATGAATGAGCTCTGTGTACAGGCGGCAAACGGGACGAACGCAGCCTCTGACCGCGCGGCGATCCAGGCGGAGATTACCCAGCTCAACTGTGAGATAGACAGGATTGCCGCCACCACAAAATTTAATGAGACAAGTCTGCTGGACGGCAGTATCGCAGACCCGGGCGGCACCTTCAAGGCGAAACTCCACCGCGCGGAAGTGCTCGCGGAAAAGGAGCGGGAGCTGAATGAGTACTATAAGAAGCTAACCGCACTAAACGGAAAAAACGCGGGCAAAACATACTCTATGGATGACATCCGGGACATAGGCGGAACGAAGATCATTTATTATGATGAGTACGACAGCGTAGCTGCAACGCAGATACCGCAGCCTCAACCGGGCGATCCGTGGGATTCTTCCGTGACAGCTGCACAGAAGGCGGATGCAAGTGCCTTTTTAAACACAATTAAGACCGAGATCGTGCCGCAGGCAGTCAACAAGATTCTGAGCACCTATCCGGACACCTTCGGTTATCTGCAGAATTCCACGATTGGGATGGGGCTGAAGCTTTACTCGGACAGCTCGTCAGATGTGCTGGCGTCAATGGGGCTGGCGAGCGCTACCGCCGCGTCGGGGGGAGCGTCCAGCCCGGTGCTGGGGTATAGGCTCAGCATCAATCTGGCCAGGTTCAGCTTTACGGGCGGGACAGTGTCTGACGCGATGCGCGACAGTTTGGAGCATACAATCATCCACGAGATGGTGCATGGATTTATGGATGAGGCGCTCACGAAGGGAATGCTGGGTTATGATGGCACCAACAGGAAAGAAGAGGAACGCTATCCCCTATGGTTCGTAGAGGGAATGGCGCAGAGTGCCAGCGGACCGTTTTACGATCATAATGATTGGATGCAGGGACTCGGCATCACGCCGGATGCAAGCGTCAGCTCCATCAAGGCAAAGCTTGCCGCGTATCCTCCCAATGGAGCGGACAGCATGAGCCATTACGGAACCGGATATCTTGCGAGCATGTATCTGGCTTATCTTGCGTCGGGGCAGTCGGGCTATGGGCAGAGTGATCTCAGCAGGGGCGCGGATATCCTGTTGAAAAAGATAAAAAATGGCAGCACCTTAAATGATGTCATTAAAGAATATACCGGAAAGAACATCAACCAGTTTGAAGATACTTTTGCGCAGATGGGCGCAGAATTCTCCAAAAATCTGGCAGGAACCGTGCTGCAGGGAACCGGCGGACTTGCGACGAACAATTACAGCTCCTCTACAGCGCTGGCGGACGGAGGCAGCACGATACTTGCGGATGCGGAACCGGCCGCAAATATGAGCTTGTTTGAACTGAATACCGGAGCTTCCATGGTGTTTAACCTCTATCCAAACGGGTATGATATTTTTAGCGGAGGCTACGCGGGTTATGGGGATGCGGACGCGGAGGATGGCCGGTTGAACCGGGACAAGCTGATTGCAGAGGTCGCCGCGAGCTTAAAGCCTACAGGATTCGGAACCTCGCTCCATCTGGGGACGGAAGCGGATATGACAAATAAGCTGATACTCTATATCGACGCGATAGATTCAGACAGCATCGGGACGTCCGATGTGAATGTTATGTCGGAGAAAGCGGCAACGCTTTCCATTGAAAAAGTGGCACTGGCAATTGACCAGGTGAGCGCACAGCGCTCTAAGCTCGGAGCTTACCAGAACCGCCTGGAGCACACAATTCAGAATCTGGACAATACGGTGGAGAACACAACCGCCGCTGAGTCCCGCATCCGCGACACCGACATGGCGGAGGAAATGGTTGAGTACTCCAAGAACAATATTCTTGAACAGGCCGGACAGGCGATGATGGCGCAGGCAAACCAGATCCCGCAGGGAGTCTTAAGTCTTCTTCAGTAAGGCCGCAGCCGCAAAGCGCATATTTCCTTATGCGACCGTGTGCATAATATACTGCACGGCAATTATTTTTACTGTGCAGTATAAGAACAGGAACAAATTCCGAGTGACAGGAGGATCGCAAATGCATCGGAGAAAGGAAACCAACCGAACAGGACTCACGGCATGGCTGCTGGCCTGCTGCCTTCTTCTGCTGTGCTCCGGATGTTCCTCCCCCCAGAAAAAGGTATCCAAATCCGGCTTTTATTTTGACACCATCATCACCATCACCCTCTACGGCACAGAGGACAGCGCCCCCATCGACCGCTGCTTTGCACTGGCGAGTGAGTATGAGCACAAATTTTCAGCTGCCCGGGCGGACAGCGAAATCTCCCAAATCAACGAGCACGCCGGAGAGTTTGTGGAGGTCAGCAGCGATACGCTGGAGCTGATTCAGGCGGGAATCCGTTACGGAGAGCTCAGCGGCGGGAAGTTCGATCTCACAATCGGACGGCTCACTGAGCTGTGGAACATCCCGGAAATCGCAAAGAACACAAAAAATGAGGACAACAAAGCCGCCCCTTCCGTCCTCCCGGATGCCGGGGAGATCGAAGAGGCGCGCTCTCATGTCAATTATCATAACATTGTCATAGACCGGAATCAGGTCATGCTCTCCGACCCCGGCGCCGCCATCGACCTCGGCGGCATCGCCAAGGGCTACATTGCGGACCGGATGCTGGAATATCTGCGCGAGGAGGGAATTACCTCCGGCATTATTGACCTCGGCGGCAACCTCCTGACGCTGGGCGAAAAGCCGAATCATGCCAGGTACGCAATCGGCATCCAGAAACCCTTTGCGAGCCGGGGCGAGCTGCTCGGCGCCTTAAAAATCAAGGATGCCTCCGTAGTATCCTCCGGCATCTACGAGCGGTATTTCCGGGTGGACAATAAACTCTACCACCACATTCTGGATGTCGATACCGGCTATCCCGTGGAAAATGATCTCACACAGGTCACCATCGTAAGCGCCTCCTCCATGGACGGCGACGCGCTGAGCACTGCCTGCTTTGCCCTGGGCCTCGCCGACGGGCTGGCGCTGATCGAATCCATGGACGGCATGGAAGCCGTGTTTGTGACGGCGGACGGCAGGCTGCACTTCAGCTCCGGCTTCGGAGACGACTTAACCTTCGAGTGATCCCGCCTCCGATTTCCGTTTGTGCATGATCACCCAATAGTTGTCCTCCCGCTCGATCTCCGCCGCAACCTTTGCAATCAGCTCGTCGGCTCCGGCATCGGGATTTTTTCGCAGCTCCTCCTCCATCGTCTCGATGGTCTTAATCATATAGCACAGCCCGTCTCCCCGCTTGAGCAGCCCCACCATAACCTTCTGCAGCAGCCCATAGGAGATGAGCTCCGGAACAACATGCTCGACGAGCGCCGGATAGTCCACTGCCAGATTGTCCACGATACATTTGACAATATCCCGGTTTAAAATGTAGGCGTAATGATCCCTCACCACACAGGCCATCTTTTCCATAATATACTGGCCCGTGTGCTCATCCACCGTCTCAAGCACCTCACGGTAGAGTACCCTGTGGTAAGAGAGGATCATAAATTCCCTCGGCTCCAACGCCTCCTGATCGTAGAGACGGACCAGTGGCAGCCAGAAACCCTCTTTTGCAAGCTGCAGTCTCTGTCCCTCCACATAATCCATGTAGGGCTGCTTCAGGAAAACCTCCGTGGTCAGCTCCATTCCAAAGCAGACCCCTACCGGCTGCTCTGCCATCCGTATCTCTGATCTGAGCCGATTGTGCCAGACCTCCCGATTCTGCCAGGTCATTTTCAGCATTTCGTTCGCGTCTACCGAAAGGGCCACGCAGAGCCTTGCAAAGGTGTCGAGATCCGGCATACTCGTATTCCGCTCCCACTTTGAAATCGCCTGCGGCGTGACGCTCAGCTTTTCCGCCAGTTCCTCCTGTGTCATGTTCTGCATCTGCCGATACGCCGCAATTTTTTCGCCTAACTCCATATCATTACCTCCTTCTCTGATCTGCTTTTTTGATCTGACTACATCATAACGCAGAAAATATCCCCTGTAAAACAACTAGCCTGCGATTTGCCCAACCGCTCTCTCAACCGCATGATCCTTAAAAAGGCTGCGAAAAAACGGAAATGATACGCTCCGCTTTTCGCAGCCTCTTTTCATTGTTATGTCCCATAATGGGACATCTTATACATGCACCTATAAAATAATCTTCTTCGGGCATTTCTCCGCGCAGATGCCGCAGCCCGTACACTTGTCCTGATCAATGTACGCGCGGTTGTCGATGACATGGATCGCGTCGGAGGGACAGTTCTTCTCGCAGAGATGACAGCCGATACAGCCCGCCGAGCAGGCATTCATCACGTCCTTGCCCTTGTCTCCCGAGCTGCACTGCACAATGTGCATGGCACCGTAGGGCACCAGCTCGATCAGATGGTGCGGGCAGACCGCAATACACTTGCCGCACGCCTTGCATTTCTTGTCATCCACCTTCGCGATGCCGTCCACAATGTGGATCGCGTCAAAGGGACAGACCTTCACACAGGAACCAAAGCCCATACAGCCGTAATTGCAGGATTTGGGGCCGCCGTTGGGCACATACTCCATGGCCACGCAGTCCTCGATTCCGGTGTACTTGTAATCCATTTTCGCCTTGTTGCAGTCTCCGGCGCACTTGACAAAAGCAACCTTCTTCACGCCCGCCTCGGCGGTGACGCCCATGATCTCCCCGATCTTCTTTGCAACCGGATCGCCTCCGACCGGACACTGCCCCACCGGCGCCTCCCCCTTGACGATGGCAGCGGCAAGGCCCGAACAGCCCGCGTAGCCGCAGCCGCCGCAGTTGTTGCCCGGAAGCTCCCCGAGCACCGCCTCCTCGCGGGGATCGACCTCTACCTTGAATTTTTCTCCCGAAACACCGAGGAAAAATCCGAGAATAATTCCCACGCAGCCCACCACAAGGGCCGCGACAATAATTGCAGCAAAATTCATAAGTTTATCCTCCTACCCCTTGAACCCCTAAATCATCCCTGAGAAGCCCATGAACGCGATGGACATCAGGCAGGCGGTCAACAGCACAATCGCCGTGCCCTGAAAGGGCTTGGGAATGTCATTATACTCGATCTTCTCGCGGATTCCCGCCATCAGAACAATCGCGATGAAAAATCCAACTGCCGTTGCAAAGCCGTAAACCACGCCCTCCAGCAGATTGTACTCGTAGGTGACGCAGTTTAAGGCAACGCCAAGCACCGCACAGTTGGTGGTGATCAGCGGAAGATACACGCCAAGCGCCTGATACAGCGGTGGCATTTTCTTCTTGAGAAACATTTCAACAAACTGCACCAAAGCGGCAATGACGAGGATAAAAACGATCGTCTGCAGATAGGTCAGATCAATATTTTTTTCCAGCAAAAACGGGTTGGCAAGCACAAATTTGTAAATCAGCCCCGTCACAAAGGATGCGACGGTGATGACAAAGATGACCGCTCCGCCCATGCCTGCGGCTGTTTTCGTGTTTTTTGAAACGCCGAGGAACGGACAGATCCCGAGGAACTGGCTCAAAACCACGTTGTTGACGATCGCAGAACCGACTGCGATCAATAATAAGGATGTCAATGTACTCATTCTTCTCTCCCTCCCTACTTCGCAGCTTTATTATCAGCAGCCTTGTCTTTCGCAGAATCCTTCCCTGTACAGGTGGCAGCCTGTGCGCAGCCTGTGCAGTCCCCGGACAGGCAGCCTGCAGGCTCCGCAAGCTTTTTCCCCTTCTCATCCATTTTCTGCCGGACGATATTCATGCCGGCAACCAGAAAGCCCAGCACCAGAAATGCGCCCGGAGCCATAATGAAAATGGTAATCGGAGTAAAGCCCTCGATTGCGGACAATACCGGCTGGTCAAACAGGGTTCCCGCTCCCAGAAGCTCACGGATTAAACCGATAATCGTCAGGCCAAGGGTAAACCCGAGCCCCATGCCGATCCCGTCAAACACAGAGAGTGCCGGCCCATTCTTGGAGGCAAAGCTCTCCGCGCGGCCCAAAATAATACAGTTTACCACGATGAGCGGGATGTACACGCCCAGCGCCTTGGACAAATCCTGCAGATACGCCTGCATCAAAAGCTGCACCACAGTCACCAGCGACGCCACGATCACGATGTAGGCCGGGATACGCACGCCGTTCGGAATGACCTTGCGGAAACAGGAGATCAGCAGGTTGGAGAAAATGAGCACGACTGTCGTGGACAGTCCCATGCCGAGACCGTTGATCGCCGAGGATGTGACCGCAAGCGTGGGACACATGCCGAGCATCAGCACAAAGGTCGGGTTCTCCTTGATTATGCCATTGTATAGTCGCTCCACATATTTATTCATGACTGAGCACCTCCTAACGCGTTCTGGAAGTAGTGAATCGCAGCATTGCAGCCGTTTGCCATGGCCTTGGAGGTGATGGTGGAGCCGGTGATCGACTCAATCTCATGGTCGGCGGACGACTCCTGCTTCACCACCTGGAAGGAATCGACCTTCTTGTTCTCGAACTGGCTGTAAAATGCCTCCTCCGCCGCCTTCATTCCAAGCCCGGGCGTCTCCGCGATATCCGTGATGGAATAGCCGTTCACGGTTCCGTCGTTCCGAATGCCTACGGAGAATGTGATGCTGCCCTGGCTGCCGTCCTTCGCAGTCACCGTGATGACATAGCCGAGGGTGCTGCCGTCCTCCGCCAGCGCCTGCTCCACATCGTCAATCGTGTCGCTGAAACCGGCATCCCCGATCATGGAGTTTGCCTCCTCCTTGTCATACTCTACGGCCTTAAAATCCTTTGCGTCCGCAAACACGGCGGTAAACGCAGCCTTCTTGGCCTCCTCCTTCGCCTTATCGATCGGATCTTTGGTGATCCCGTACACGAGCCCGAGGATCAGGCCAAGCGCCAGCGTAAAAGCGGTCAGGATCAAAGCGTCATGGACAATTTTCTTATTCATTTCTTCTTCGCCTCCTTTACCTTGACAACGCCAAACGCGCGCGGAACCGTCCACTTTTCAATGATCGGCACAAGCAGGTTGCTCAAAATAATCGCAAAGCTCACGCCCTCCGCGTTCGCGCCGAAGCAGCGGAACAGGCCGGTCAGAAGACCGCAGCAGATTCCGAACACAATCTTGCCCATCGGGGTAATCGGCGAGGTGACATAGTCCGTCGCCATGAAAAACGCTCCGAGCATCAGGCCGCCGCCACACATCTGCGCCACCACATAAGTGACATCGAAACGCTCTGCGCCAAAGAGGAACATAAACACCGCAAACGTAAGGATGTAGGACGCCGGGATTTTGAGATCGATCACACCGAAGAGAATCAGAAGGATCGCTCCGATCAGAATAGCAATCGCAGAAGTCTCACCGATCGTTCCGGCAGTCTTGCCCAGAAGCATATCCATCACATTGACTGCGGACAGGCCCTCACTCCGGATCAGGGCGAGGGGGGTCGCGCCGGAATAAGCTTCAACGCCGTTTTTAACTACATTGTAATTCGTCATGTCCGCCGCAAAGGCAATGAGCAGGAAACAGCGCCCGCCCAGCGCCGGATTCATAAAGTTCTGCCCGAGCCCGCCGAACATCATCTTGACGATAATGATAGCGAAGGCGGCGCCGATAATGGCCTCCCACCAGGGAAGGGCAGCCGGAAAGTTAAGTGCCAAAAGCAGGCCGGTCACAACCGCGCTCAGGTCGCTTATCGTGTTTTTTTTATGT
>CAZNQZ010000079.1:0-8019 GCA_964575245.1 uncultured Lachnobacterium sp.
GGGGCATATGGGCAAATGGCAGGAGCATGTGCGGACTGTGGTTCCGTACACACCGGGAGAGCAGCCGAAGAGGGCTGACATCATTAAGCTGAACACGAACGAGAATCCTTACCCGCCTGCGCCCGGGGTAGAGCGGGCACTTCGCGCTGTGGATACGGACTTGCTCCGCAGATATCCGGACCCGCTCGTATCGGATCTCGTACACGCCATCGCGGAATTTTATGGGGTTGCGGACAATCAGGTATTTGTGGGTGTGGGGTCGGACGATGTGCTTGCCATGATATTTTTGACCTTTTTTAATGGCAGCCAGCCGATTATTTTTCCGGATATCACATACTCTTTCTATGATGTGTGGGCAGAGCTGTTCCGGATTCCTTACGAGCAGCTTCCGCTGGATGCGGATTTCAAAATCAGGGCAGAGGATTATATGCGGCCGAACGGCGGCGTGATCTTTCCCAATCCCAACGCGCCCACGGGCGAGCTTCTGCCTCTGGCGGAGATTGAGCGGATCGTTGCGGCAAATCCTGATGTGATAGTCGTGGTGGATGAAGCATATATTGATTTCGGAGGGGAGAGCGCTCTGCCGCTGATTGGCCGCTTTGAGAATCTGATCGTTGTCCAGACCTTTTCAAAATCCCGCTCCATGGCAGGATCGCGGATCGGCTATGCGGTCAGCAGCCCGAAAGTGATCCGGTATCTGAATGATGTCAAATACTCCTTCAACTCCTACACGATGGACCGCCTGACGATTGCCCTCGGAGTGGAGGCTGTTCGTGACCGCGCGTATCTGGAGGAGACGACTGCGAGGATCGTAAGGACCAGAGAGTGGACGAAGGAGCAGCTTCGCGGGCTGGGCTTTGTGTTCGGGGATTCTAAGAGCAATTTTATCTTTGCACGGCATCCAAAGATTTCCGGGATGGCGCTCTTTGAGTCGCTGCGGGAAAATGGCATCTATGTGCGGCATTTTTCCAGACCGGAGCGGATCAGCGAGTATCTGCGCATCACGGTGGGGACAGACGGGGAGATGGAGCGGCTGATCGCCTTTTTGAGGGAATATATCGCGGATAGTACCATGTAAATTTGAGTATTTTAAGTGGTTTTGTTTGGGAGATTTTTATGCTGCAGAAATATCTATGGATCTTTTTTATCTCGATGGTGCCGCTGGTGGAGCTTAGGGCGGCGATTCCGGTGTCGCAGGTAATGCAGATGCCATTGATTCCCTCCTACATTGTCTGTATTATCGGAAACATGCTCCCAGTGCCCTTCATCTATCTGTTTGCGCGGAAGGTGCTGGAGTGGGGCGCCGACAAGCCTCTGATCGGAAAATTCTTCTCCTGGTGTATGGAAAAGGGTGAAAAGGGCGGGAAAAGACTTCAGGAAAAGGCGGGGCGTGGATTGTTTTTTGCGCTGTTTCTGTTTGTGGGAATCCCGCTTCCGGGAACCGGGGCATGGACCGGGACGCTGGCGGCCAGCCTGCTGGACATGGATTTCAAATCGACGACGGCGGCGGTCATGCTGGGCGTGCTGCTGGCAGGTATTATCATGATGGTTTTGAGCTTTGCGGGAGTGAGCATATTCTGATTTTCCGGATAGAAGGAGTGGATGATGGCGAAACACAGAGGGCGGCGCGAGATCCGCTGGGACAAGCTGGACAATACGGCGCATCTTTTTCCGTCGATCGCGGGTGAGAGCCTGACGAACGTGTACCGGATCAGCGTGACGCTGACGGAGGAGGTGCAGAGGGAGGTTCTGCAGGAGGCGCTGGATTTGGTGCTGCCCAAAATTGACGGCTTTAATGTGCGCCTGCGCGCAGGGGTGTTCTGGTACTATTTTGAGGAGAACGGGAAGAGGGCTCCACGGGTGCAGGAGGAGGTGTATTTCCCCTGCCGCTTTATCCGCCCCAACAAGAACCGGAGCTACCTGTTCCGGGTGAGCTGCTACAAAAACCGGATCAATCTGGAGGTGTTCCATGTGCTGACGGACGGCATGGGGGGCATCAATTTTCTGCGGGAGCTGACCTACCAGTATCTGCGTCTCGTGCACGAAGAGCTCAGGGATGAAACGGGAGACAGCCTCTCGGAGGACACGGCGCTGAGCCGGGAGGACAGCTTTGTGCGCAACTACAAGCGCGCAAAGCCCAGCGGTTTTAATCGCAAAAAGGCGTACCTGATCCACGCGGACAAGCTTCCCGCGGGCGAGTTTGGAGTGATGCACGGCTACATGCCGTTGGCTGAGGTCAAGGCGGTCGCCCACCGCTATGCCGTGAGTCTGAACGAGTATCTGGTGGCGGTCTTTGTATGGAGCGTATACCGCGAAATGCTGCACGGGATGCCGGCGGAGCGTCCGATCCGGGTGGCGGTTCCGGTCAATCTGCGGCCCTATTTCGACTCGGACACGACCAAAAACTTTTTTGTTATGGTCTCGGCGGAGTTTCACCCGAAAAAGAGAGACGAGTCCTTTGAGGAGGTACTGGCAAAAATCCGGGAGAGCCTGCAATCCCAGATCGGCAAGGAGCATCTGGAGGATCTGTTCTCCTACAGCGTGTCCAACCAGCGCAATGTCTGGCTGCGGGCGTTCCCGCTCTTTCTCAAGAAAATAGCGATGCGTTTTGTCTATTCCCGGTCGGCGGTCGCCAACACGGCGACAATCACGAATATCGGAGCGGTTCAGGTAGACGAGCGCTACAGGCCCTACATTCGGATGTTTACTGCTTTTCTGGCGATGTCCAAGGGTCAGATGATCAAGGGCACGATCTGCTCCTATCAGGGAACGCTTGCTTTCAATTTCAGCTCGGTGTTTGCGGAGCCGACGATCCAGAAGGCATTCTTCCGCAGACTGGCGGAGGACGGTATCCCTGTGACGATCGAGACGAACGGAGTGTATTATGAGTAAATGTATAAAATGCGGAGTGACGATTTTAGATGACACGGATCAGTGCCCCCTGTGCCGCCACGTATTGAAAAGGGAGGGGGAGCTCGCCGATACCTATCCGGACGCGATCGGAGTGACGAGGAGATTCCGCTTTGTGGAGAATCTGGTTCTGTTTCTCTCCCTGCTGGCCGCGGCGGTTCTGGCCTTCATCAATTATGCGCTGCACTCGGATGTCCCATGGTGTCTGGTGGTGATTCTGATTCTTTTTTTCGGAAATGCCGTGCTCAGGCTTGCGGTCATCGGCAAATCCGGCTATATGTTTAAGACGCTGACGCTCTGGGCGCTTGCTCTGCTTTTGTTGTTTGGCATCGACCGCCTGACCGGCTACCACGGCTGGTCGCTGGACTACGTCCTGCCGGGAGGAATTCTGCTCATTGATCTGGGAATCCTTGTACTCATGTGTACGAATGCGAGAAACTGGCAGAGCTATATGATGGCGCAGCTGCTCGCGATCCTGCTATCTGTCATACCGTTGATTCTTGTGCTGACCGGGGAGATCCGCGTCCCCTGTCTGACCATGGTCGCGGTGGGAGCCTCTGTGTTCCTGTTTCTCGGCACGCTGATTATCGGGGATGCGCGGGCGCGGACGGAGTTGAAAAGAAGGTTTCATATATGAGAGAGAAAAACGTAAACGAGACGGAGGCTGAGGGCGCAGCGAGCGCGAAGGGACGCGCGCTGGCGGATCTCATCAGCCATGTGACCAACGATTTGGCGATCGGGAAAAAAATTAAGAGCGGCGAGCTCCGAAAACGGTTGAAGGAGCCGCCATGGATTGTGCCGTCCTGCTTTGAGATGCGGGAGATCCACATGGAGCATTTTACGATGAAGCTCCTTGTGCGCAAGGAGGAGCCGAGGGAGGATCTTGTCGTCCTCCAGCTGCACGGCGGCGGCTATATCGCGGCGGTGCGCAACGCCTACTATGTCTTTGCAGGGCTGTACAATGAGGTGGGAAATGGCTGCAGCGTCCTGACGCCGGACTACCGGGTGGCGCCGGAGGACCCGTACCCCGCCGCGCTGCAGGACGCGCTTGCCTCTTATCAGTGGCTGCTGGACAACGGGTACAGCGGGGAGCAGATTGTTCTGGCGGGGGACTCCGCAGGCGGCGGGCTTGCGATGACGCTTTGCATGTATCTGAGGGATCATGAAATGCCGCTCCCCTGCGGCATTGTTGCGATGTCGCCCTGGACGGATCTCACGGCGAGCGGGGAGTCCTATGAGACGAACTACGAGCGGGACCCGCTGTTCGGCAACACGAGGGAGAGCATGATCTATCTCGATGACTATGCGGGGACACACGACAAGAGCGAGCCCTATCTCTCGCCTCTGTTCGGAGATTTTTATGATTTTCCGCCCATGTTGATTCAGGTGGGCTCCCTCGAGATGCTTCTGAGCGATTCCGTCTCCGTGGCGGAAAAGGCGCGGGGGCAGGGCGTTAAGGTGCGCCTGTCGGTGTACGAGGGGATGTTTCATGTGTTTCAGATGGCCTACCTCAATATCCCGGAGTCGAAGAAGGCCTGGGCCGAGGTGGGAAAGTTTTTCGATGTGATCAAAAAGACAAATGTGATGCAGAAGGAAGGAGATTACTATGAGTAACTACAAAATTAACACAAAATGTGTACAGAGCGGCTACACGCCGGGGAACGGGGAGCCGAGGCAGATCCCGATTATCCAGTCCACGACCTTTAAGTACGATACCAGCGAGGATATGGGAAAGCTGTTTGACCTTGAGGCCTCCGGATACTTCTATACGAGGCTGCAGAACCCGACCAACGACTTTGTAGCGGCGAAGCTCGCTGACTTAGAGGGCGGCACGGCAGCCATGCTGACCAGCTCCGGGCAGGCGGCAAACTTTTTTGCGCTCTTTAATATCTGCGAGACGGGGAGCCATATCGTCTCCTCCTCCTCGATTTACGGCGGGACCTTTAACCTGATCTCCGTTACGATGAAGAAGATGGGGATTGATGTGACCTTTGTTTCGCCGGACTGCACAGAGGAGGAACTGAATGCGGCGTTCTGCGATAACACGCGGGCTGTATTCGGCGAGACCATCGCAAATCCGGCCCTGACGGTCTTGGATATCGAAAAGTTTGCCAAAGCGGCCCATGCCCATGGCGTGCCGCTCATTGTGGACAACACCTTCCCGACTCCGGTGAACTGCCGTCCGATCGAGTGGGGCGCGGACATTGTGACCCATTCCACTACAAAGTACATGGACGGGCACGGCGCGGCGGTTGGCGGAGCGATCATTGATTCCGGAAAGTTTGACTGGATGGCCCACGCGGACAAGTATCCGATGCTGTGTACGCCGGATGAGTCCTATCACGGGATTACTTATGCCGAAAAATTCGGGAAGGAGGGCGCGTTTATCACGAAGGCGACCGCGCAGCTCATGCGGGACCTGGGCAGCATCCAGTCTCCGCAGAACGCATTTCTTTTGAATCTCGGGCTGGAGTCCCTGCATGTGCGCATGCCGAGGCATGTGGAGAACGGGCAGGCAGTGGCGGAGTTTCTGGAACAGCACCCGAAGGTAGTCTCCGTGAGCTATTCGGGCTTAAAGAGTGACAAGTATTATGAGCTCGGGAAGAAATACCTTCCGAACGGCGGCTGCGGCGTCGTCTCCTTCGAGGTGCAGGGAGGAAGGGCAGGAGCGGAGGCGTTTATGAAGCGCTTGAAGCTCGCCGCGATCGAGACGCATGTGGCGGACGCGAGAACCTGCTGCTTAAATCCCGCTACGTCCACACACCGCCAGATGACGGAGGAGCAGCTCGCGGCAGCCGGCATTCCCGCAGGGCTGATCCGCATCTCCTGCGGCCTGGAGGACAAGGAGGATCTGATCGCGGATCTCGCGCAGGCGCTGGAGGCGATTTGAGGGTGCTATTATTTAAAAGCGGTTTGTCTGCGTTAAAATGGTTATTCCCAGTCCACAAAAAGCCGTTTGACTTTTTGTGGACTAATGCAAACTATCTATTTGTCATTCCCATCATATCCTCAAAGGCGACAAGCGTCACATTCCCCATCTCCGCCGCCCGCTTTGCACATCCCTTTGTAAAGCCACTTTTAGCAAACAGATAAAAATGTGTTTTCCTGTAATGAAACAGAGCGCTGCGCTCCGCAAGGGTTTCAAGCACACCAAGATCAACCTTTTCATTTGTCCACTTGCATTCGCAAAACAAAGCAGTATTTTTATCCGATCCCATGATATCGATTTCTTCCTGCGATTTGGTTCCGGGGTTTGTTCCCCACCAACGACCGAGGTCACTGAAATTCACAGAACACTTACCTTCAAGAAGAAGTCGCCAAAGATATTGTCTGCAGATTTCTTCAAACACGCCTCCCATATAAAATGAAATTTCAGGGGCGATACGCTGGTATGCAAGGTCTGTTGCTCCACGGGAGATAAGCGAAGTGTTCTCCGGCACAAAGCGATACCAAAAACGGAACATAGGATCTTCGATGGAGTAGATCGTCCTGCGGTTTGACTTTTCTCCGTATGGCGATTCCTTTCTGACAATACCCAGAGCAATCAAATTCTTAATATAGGCAGAGCAGACACTGGTATCTTCGTCAATTTTATTAGATATTTCGTTCATTCTGGAGGAGCCATTGGCGATAGCAGTAATAACCGCATTGTAAATCGCAGGCTCACGTACTTCCTGTTTCAAAAGGTTGTTTGGCTCTTCAAAAATATATGAGGTCGGATTCAGGTGAGTGTTTTTGATATTTTCTTCGATGGAAAGCTTATCATCAAACTGCATCAGATATTGCGGTGTACCGCCGATAATCCCGTAAGCCAGAGCTTTATTAATGTTTGAAAACCTTGTGAAATAGCAGCAGGATTCAAAAAAGTCGAACGGGTTGATTTTAAACTGAGCAGTTCTTCTGCCGTAAAGGGGCGCTTTATATGCTAAAACGTGGTCTTCCATATAGGACATAGAAGAACCGCAAAGAATTAAGAACAGTTTTGAACAATCTCTGTTCCTGTCAATCAATAATTGGAGCGTGGAGGCAAGACTTTTGGATGCACGGGCGACATAAGGGTACTCATCTATGGCCAGCACAATTCTTTTGGTTTTTGAGAGCTCAAAAACATGTTCCAAAGCAGTCTGAAAGTCAGGAAAAGAGGTATTTACCGCCATTCCCGTATTGTACTCCATGATGCATCTGGAAAGGTTGTCAAGATTTTGTCTGGCATTGGTTTCCACTCCTGTAAAAAATATGGTTTCTTTGTCTTTCGTAAATTCGCTGATAAGGGCAGTTTTACCTACACGGCGGCGTCCATAAATAATGACAAATTCAAATCTGCCGGAATTGTATAACCGGTTTAGCGCGCAAAGCTCCTTTTCTCTTCCTATGAACATCGGAATACCTCCATAAGCTATATTCGTGGTTTATGTTTTACTAAATTATAAATCACTATACGGAAATATTCAAGAAAATATTGCTTCTTAACGAAAAAACAGAGAAGAGGATCAGAGACGGAAAGACTACATTTATTAAATATTGGCAAGGTTCTGACATCGTCTTCATCGAAGCCCAGCCTTTATCACCGGTCAGTTGACCGGTGATAAAGGCTGGGAAGATAATGACTACGCCGTTTTTCCGGTGTAGAGCTGGTAATACTTGCCCTTCTTTTCGATGAGCTGCTCGTGGTTGCCGCGCTCGATGACGCGGCCCTGCTCTAAGACGATGATGCAGTCGCTGTTTCGCACGGTGGAGAGGCGGTGGGCGATGACGAAGGTGGTGCGGCCCGCCATCAGCTTATCCATGCCGTCCTGCACGATGCGCTCAGTCCGTGTGTCGATGGAGCTGGTCGCCTCGTCGAGGATGAGGACCGGCGGGTCTGCGATGGCTGCCCGCGCAATGGCCAGAAGCTGCCGCTGTCCCTGGCTCAGATTGGCGCCGTCCCCGGTGAGCACGGTGTTGTAGCCGTCGGGGAGCTGGCGGATGAAGGTGTCGGCGTTCGCCAGCTTCGCCGCCGCATAGACCTCCTCGTCGGTGGCATCCAGCTTGCCGTAGCGGATGTTTTCCATCACCGAAGCCGTGAACAGATGCGTATCCTGCAGCACGATGCCGAGGGACCGGCGCAGG
>CAZNQZ010000080.1:0-8012 GCA_964575245.1 uncultured Lachnobacterium sp.
AGGAAATTATTCGCTGCTGCAGGCGTTTTGAGTCGGGGGACCGCAGGCCGCGGATCGAGCTGGCGCTGCAGGGGCTTTATCCGGCAAAAACGTTTTCGCACTTTGATTTTGAGAGGATAGCGGAGTACCGGAGCGAGGAGGAGCGCTGTGAGGGGCTGTGTGTGTCAAAGACCGTGCCCGTCACGGTAAAAGACGGCTGCTGCTGTCTGCTGGAGGAGCATGGCCGGATTCTGGCGGGAGCGATGGCCGGGAAATGTTTCGCCGAGGTCCGTTTTGATTTTTCGTATGCCGCTGTAAAGTCGGTCTTGTTTGTGCAAAAGGATGAATTTATGCTTAAATTTTGAATTCCTCTTGTATATTTTGGCAAAATGATATATAATCATAATGTACATAGCTGATGTTGTTTATTAAAGGAGGGCGGTCGTATGAGAGGTAGGGACAAGTCTGAAATATTGCAGGGAGCAGATGTGTTGAACGGCATCAGTATGGAGGATCTCATGTCAGTGATTGAGGCGGTGCTGGAAGCATATCCGATGATTTTACTGGTCAACCTTACCAAGAATACATACACGATGATCAAAGAGGATGGCTTTTTGGCCGATGAGCTTCCGAGAAGCGGAGTGTATGACAACATCGTTGACTACGCGGCTCAGAATGTTCATCCAAACTATCAGAACCTGTTGCTTGAAAGCTTTTCCAGAGAACACCTGCTCAAGATTTTTGATCAGGGGAAAAAGGAATCCTGCGCCAAGCTCTATCAGAAGGGCAGAGGGAAAAATTATCAGTGGGTGTCAGTCAATGTCATCCGCGTGCAGGATAAGGACGGGGATGTCCGGGAAGTATGCATCAATAAGATTTTAGGTTCCGGGCAGGGGCTTGAGTTTCGGCGTTTCAGCGGCGAGCCGGCTTTTGTGTGATCTATCGGGAGGGGTCGCTGTCATCGGTTTTTGCGTGAGCTGCGGTTGTGAAAGCGGTATACGAACAGCCCGATGATATAGAGAACAATCAGCCCTGCGAACACCGCAACGGCGGTTCCGTAGTTGGAGCTGCCGAGTGCACTTCCGCTCAGGGCGGAGAGGAAGATGGCGGGAAACCGGCCTACCGCACAGATAAAAATCCAGTGGGATACTTTCATATCGGAAAGTCCCACGAGATAAGAAAACAGGTCCTTTGGAGTTCCGGGAATCAAGAAGAGCAGAAACAGGATGCTCTCTGATTTCCCGGAGCTTTTTCGTATGTGGACGGACTCGATCTGCTCCCTGGTCACAAACAGCTCGACAAATTTGATGCCGAAGCGGCGCACAAACAGAAATATGAGCAGGCTTGCGATCGTGGTGGCAAGGTCACAGATCAGAGTGCCCTTTATCACGCCGAAGGCATAGCCGGCTCCGACCTCAAAGGGGCCGCCGGGAATGACCGCAAGAAAGACCTGAACGATCACCATTCCCATAAAGGCGAGCACGCCCCAGATGCCTCTGGCTTCGACCCACTCCCGAAATTTCTCGGGCTCTGAGACGAGGCTGATCAGAGGGCGTCCGACAAAATAGGCGATGATACAGATGAAAACGACGGCTGCAAGTGAGAGTAAAATCCGGATTATCCGGTGCCTGTCCGGTTGTTTGGGTTGTCCTGTGCTGGAATTCATACAGTTGAGGCTCCTTTTTGCGATTTGTCATCAGTATATATAGTTTGTGCGGTCTTGTCAAATTTCCGTGGACTTTTTTCATGCAATTGAGTACAATATATTTGATTCAGGAGCATATGTCAAGGCTCACAGGAGGGATGAAAGATGGATATTACAGGCAGAAAGCTGTTCGTAAAGGCTTTAACGGAGGAGGGGGTTGAAACAATCTTCGGTTATCCGGGAGGCACTGTCACGGATCTGTTTGATGAATTATATAAATCAAGCATCAACCTTGTCCTGCCCCGGCATGAGCAGGGGCTCATTCATGAGGCGGAGGGCTATGCCAGATCCACCGGCAGGGTGGGTGTGTGTCTCGTGACCAGCGGTCCGGGTGCGACAAACATCATTACGGGGCTGGCAGACGCGCACTATGACAGCATTCCGCTGGTCTGCTTTACCGGGCAGGTTCCCTTAAATCTGATCGGAAACGACGCCTTTCAGGAGGTGGACATCGTGGGGATGACGCGCAGCATTACGAAATACGGAGTCACGGTCCGAAACCGCGCGGATCTCGGGCGAATAATCAAAATGGCGTTTTATATTGCGCGAACCGGCAGGCCCGGCCCCGTGCTGGTCGATATTCCGAAGGACATTCAGACCGCCGCGGGCCCCGCGGAGTATCCGCAAAGTGTCGATATCCGGGGCTACAAGCCCAACACAGGCGTGCATGTGGGGCAGTTGAAGAAGGCATACAAGCTGCTGACCTCAGCCAGACGCCCGCTGATCCTTGCGGGCGGTGGAATCAATATCGCGGAGGCGAACGAAAGGCTGCTGCAGTTTGCCGAGCGGGAGGATGTGCCGGTGGTGACGACAATCATGGGGAGGGGAGCGATCCCCACTTCCCATGCGCTGTATGTCGGAAACTGCGGCATGCACGGCAGATACGCATCCAACAAAGCGGTCAGTGAGTGCGACCTGCTCTTTTCCATCGGGACACGATTCAATGACCGGATTACCGGGGATCTGAACGAGTTTGCACCGAAGGCGAAAATCGTGCACATCGACACCGATACGGCGTCCATCTCCAGAAATGTGGTCGTGGATGTGCCTGTGGTATCGGACGCAAATCTGGCGCTGGAAAAATTGCTGGAGTGGAGCGTGATGTCCGCCCGAAAGCCGGGGAAGAACCGGGCATGGCAGAATCAAATTCAAATCTGGGAGAACGAGAATCCCCTCTCGATGCGAAGGGACAGGGGGATGACTCCGCAGATGATCATGGAGCACATCCATAAGAATTATCCGAAGAGCATCTATGTCACGGATGTCGGGCAGCATCAGATGTGGGCGACTCAGTTTCTGGAGCTGGATGACGGCAGCCGTCTGATCACCTCCGGGGGATTGGGAACGATGGGCTTTGGGCTTCCCGCTGCCATCGGTGCAAAAATCGGAAATCCGGACCGGGAGGTTGTGTGCATTACGGGGGACGGCGGGCTGCAGATGAATATACAGGAGATGGCGACGGCGGTGACACAGGGAACGGCGGTCACAATCTGCCTGCTCAACAATCAGTCCCTCGGCATGGTGCGGCAGATGCAGTGCCTCTTCTACGGAAAGCGCTACAGCGCAACCTGTCTGCGAAAGCGTCCGGGCTGCCAGCTGGACTGCAAGGGGCCGAATGCGCAGTGCCCGAAGTATACGCCGGATTTCGTGAAGCTGGCGGAGAGTTACGGAGCCTATGGCCTTCGCGTCGAGTGCGAGGAGGAGATTGATGCGGCTTTTGCGGAGGCTAAGACACATAAAGATGCGCCGACGATCATTGAGTTCATGATTTCGGCGGATGAGCTGGTGCTGCCGATGGTGAAAAGCGGCAATCCCATGAGCGAGATGATTCTAAAATAATAGGGTGGGGAGGAGACAACTATGTCAGACATGAAAAACCGGTGGATTGCGCTGTATGTGGAGAATCAGGTGGGCGTCCTCGCCAAGGTTTCGGGACTCTTTTCGGCGAAATCCTATAATCTGCAGTCGCTGACGGTCGGAACCACAGAGGATGTGAGCGTTTCGCGGATGACTATCTGCGTCACCAGCGACGACATCACCTTTGAGCAGATCAAAAAACAGTTGAACCGCATGGTTGAGGTCATCAAGGTGATCGATCTGACCGATGTGCCTCTGCACATGAAGGAGATTCTGTTTGCAAAGGTCACGGGACTCGACTCCGAGGGGCGGACAAAGCTCTTTCAGATTGCGGAGGTGTTCAATGCGGGCTCCGGCGGCATCAAGCCTGTGGATATGAACAGCGACAGTGTCATTCTGGAGAGCACGCTGACGGAGCACCGCAACAATGACCTTATCGCACTGCTGAAGACAAACTTTAAGCAGGTCACGATTGTGCGCGGCGGGGCGGTCGCCATCGAATCCATAAGCACCGGGTGCAGATAGAAGGCAGACAAAAGCGAAGCTTTCCGCGGGGGAGGCTTCGCTTTTGTCGTCTTATCGCGCCACTGTCTCGATGATTTCTCCGACATACATGGTGTGCATATCGTGGTCCTTGTACCACTTATTCATGAGCTGCGGATCGGTGAAGGTATCCTCCGTGAGAGGAACCGCAGCCATTTTCTGGCAGAAGAAGGTCAGGTTGGATTCATCCGGGAAGGGGATGCTGAGTCGAAACGCCGGGGTCAGACCCGCCTTCTGGAATTTGTCACCGTCTCTTCCGCTGTGGGAACCACAGTAGTTTAACGCCTCCCGATATCTCTCATCCAGAAAGGACACGGAGAAAAATTCGTGGGAGTCTATAAACTCCTTCGTGTACCGCGAATCGCGGATAAAAATATACAAAACCCGCTTGCCCCACAGCACGCCCATACCTCCCCAGCTCACGGTCATGGTGTTCATGTTTTTCTTGTCGCCTGCGGTGATCAGAGCCCATTCATTGCCGATTTTGGTGAAGGGGTTGACCTCGAACAAATCAAGCGGATATGGTTGAAAGGTATGCATCTTTTGTTACTCCTGTTTTTTTGTTTATATTATACGCAAAAAATCTCCTTAGCGCAACTCTGCAATTCGTGAAACACCTACATAAATATCTGAAATTTTATACCAGGTCGGGTAGTCCACGATTCCAGTGGCGGGAAGGCCGAAGACCGACTGGAATTTCTGGACGGCCTCCTTCGTGCGGCTTCCGAAGATTCCATCCGCGGTAACTGCAGGGATCGCAGGATAGGACTGGGAAATCCGGGTGAGCTGCTCCTGCAGCTGGCGGACCTTATCCCCGGTGGAGCCGATCGTTAAGTCGTAGCCGGGCCATGAGGAGGGGACGCCGGAGATTCCCTGTGCGGTGTTGATGTAGATGCTGCTCCCATAATAGTTGCGCAGGATCTCGATAGCCGAGTAGCCCTGGTCGCCCAGATATTTGCTGCCCCACTGGGCCATCCAGTTTGGGCAGGTCACCCGTTGGCCGTCACAGTACTGGGTCAGGATCGGCTGGCGCACATTCGGGCGGGACAGATAGTTTTCAAACATCTCATCCACTACGGTCGAGATGCTCTGGAAAAAATTGCGGCCGTACATGAATTTGTGGTCGTAGGCCGTGGACGAGGTGATGGTGAAATTGTACCCCTTTCCGCGATACCACTCGGTGTAAACCCGGTTTAAGGTGAAGGACATAATGGCAAGCACATTGGCCCGTATCGTGGCGTCCGGCCAGGTGGCATAGATTTCGCTGGAGGCGACATTCTTGATATAGTCCCGGTAGCGGATATAGTAGTCGGCAGCTGTGGTGTCGCCCGGGGAACCGTCATGTACCACGATATACTCCGGAATGACAACGCGGCTCAAAACGATCTCGCCGGTTTCGGAGACAGGCTTGATTTCCTCCTCCGGGATCTTTGGGGGATATTCCGCAAAAAGCGTGTGGGGTTGGATCACGATATCGTCGTACTGGCTGCCCGCCGCATCCTGCGCCTCCAGCTCTACGTCCTGAATAGCTTCTTCGCCAGGCAGGACATCGATTGCCGAAATCGTAATGTCCCGATATCCCGGGGCCTGCACGAGAATGGTGTACTCCGCGTATGGCTGGTTTTCGTTCGGCTCCATGGAATATTCCAGCGGCGGAGTGTCAAGCGTAATCGATTCAGTATTTCCGGAATCATCGGTGGTCACCTCCTCCAGTGTCTGTGACGGATTGCCGGTGTAGGAGAGAACGATCCTTGCGCCCTCAATGGGGCGGCCGGTGGACTGGCTGATCAGATGTACCTGAAGCGTTCCTTTATCGATATTGTCATTCCTGTTTGGTTGCTGATCCATATAGATTCCTTTTTTAGCTCTCGCATTATTATATGCGACGGACTCTGCATTGTTTCAGAGTTTCCCAAAAAGATGGGTACACCGGGAGAAAAAATGTGCTATACTGGATCTGCGGCATCGGATAAAAAGGAGTGGAAAACGCGGATGACACAGTGGATGGTGAAAAGCAAACGAGCAGATTTTAAGCAGATCGGGGAGAGGCTCGGAATCGACCAGGTCACCGCCCGCCTGCTCATAAACCGCGGGCTGACGGACGAGGCGGACATGAGAAGCTTTCTCTCCGGCGGGATTTCGGAGCTTTGTGACCCGCATCTGCTAAAGGACGGGGATAAGCTTGTGGATATTCTGGCGGAGAAAATTGCGCGGCATGAGAGCATCCGGGTGATCGGTGACTATGACATTGACGGTGTCATGTCGAGCTTTATCCTGCTCAGAGGGCTCTCACGGTGTGGGGCAGAGGTCAGCGCAGCGATACCGGACCGCATCGCGGACGGCTACGGATTGAACCTTCATCTGATTGAGACAGCCAAAAGGGACGGGGTGGATACCATCTTAACCTGCGACAACGGAATTGCCGCAATCGATGAGATTGCCTATGCAAAGCGGCACGGCATGACGGTGCTGGTGACCGACCATCACGAGCCTCCGTTTGAAGAGAGGGAGGGACAAAAGTTTTATCTGGCCAGCGAGGCGGATGCGGTTGTCAATCCCCGTCAGGAGGATTGCAGCTATCCGTACAAAAGCCTGTGCGGTGCGGCGGTGGCGTGGAAGATGATCGTTCTTCTGTACGAAAAATTACAGATTTCCGGGGAGAGTGCGATGGAGCTTCTGGAGCATGTTGCTTTTGCCACGGTCGGGGACATCATGCCGCTGACCGGAGAAAACCGCATTCTGGTGCGGCATGGCCTTGCGAGGATTCACCGCTCAAAAAGCGTCGGAATGCGCGCGCTCATCGCACAGTGCAATCTCTCGCCGGAGCAGGTGGACTGCTATCATATTGGGTTTGTGCTGGGGCCCTGCATCAATGCGGCGGGGCGTCTGGACACGGCGCGGCGGGCGCTGGAGCTTTTTCTGACAGACGACGAGCGCAGGGCCGCGGAGATTGTCGGGGAGCTTGTGACGCTGAACGGGCAGCGGAAGGAGCTGACGAGGCTGGGGGTGGAGCAGGCAAGGGCGCTGGTGGACGCGGACGAAGAGAATAGCGGACCGGTGCTGGTGCTTTATCTGCCTGATGTGCACGAGAGCATCGCGGGAATTATCGCCGGACGCATCCGGGAATATTACTACCGCCCGACCTTTATTCTGACAAGGGCAGTATCCGAAGGCGTCGGCGGGGATGCAGGAGATGCGCGGAGGATGGCGAAGGGCAGCGGGCGCTCGATTGAGGGCTATCCGATGTACGACGAGCTGTGCCGGTGCAGGAATCTTCTGTCAAAATTTGGGGGACATCCCATGGCGGCGGGGCTTACGCTGCCGGAGGATTGTATCGGAGAGCTCCGGCGGCGGCTCAACGAACAGTGCACACTCACGGAGGAACAGCTCGAGGAGAAGGTACATATCGACATGGCGATGCCGGTGGATTATGTGACCTGTTCTCTGGTGCGGGAGTTTGCGCTTCTGGCGCCCTTTGGCAGGGAAAATCCCAAACCGCTCTTTGCGGACCGGAATCTCTCGGTCAGTCGGATGTGGGTGCTCGGGAAGAACCGGAATGTCCTGCGCCTGTCGCTGGTGTCGGAGCATGGGGCGCGGGCGAATGGCATCTATTTCGGGGATATTCCCGCCTTTTTGGACCAGCTGCGGGCGCAGTTCGGAGCGGATGCTGTGGAGCAGGCGTTTGGCGGGAGGGAAAACCGTATCCGCCTCAGTATTGCGTACTCGCCGCAGATCAATTCCTACGGGGGGAGCGAGTCGCTGCAATTTGAGATAAAATACTATCGTTGCCTGTTGTAGTTTTGGTAATTTTTGTGTATACTTAATATATTAGGATGCTTTTGTTGGGAGGGATATTCGTGTTTGGGAAAGGCAGGGTCAATCAGGAGGAGATCGAGAGGCTGAAGGGATATGTGGAGCTTGATGACCG